>CAZSMA010000022.1:0-18080 GCA_964608065.1 uncultured Methanosarcinales archaeon | reverse complement strand
GGCGTTGCGTGGAAACTCAATAATTAATGATGTTCATCCCAGAATTTGAATTTCTTCATAATATTCTCAACGCTACCTAAGTATAGGAGAACCTTTTGCTTAACCTTCCCCTGATCATCATATCTTCCTTCAACAATATAATAATATGTTTTGCCTTTAATTTTCTTTTTTCTTACATACGCCATCATATATATAGTTAGGCATATCTAATATATAAATATTTATATTCTAGAGTATAGAAAAAAGTAAATAGTAGTTAGGCACATATAAATTTATGCCAAAACTTCCAAACAAACAATTCAGAGCAATGGTTCCATTGCTCAGAGAAAAAGGATTCTATAATCCAGAAGAGAAAAGACCAATCTCATGGCCAGAATATAACTTATCTCAAATTGAAGATGCATACGAAACTTTGACATTCATAAAAGACTCTGTAGACAATGTAGAATACATGAATACACAAGGCAAAACAGGAAGACCCCTTACAGATCCTAAAAGCCTTGCTAAAGCAATTCTTTTGTGCGAAGAATTAAGCTTAACAGAAAGATTTGCTCAAGGTTGGTTAAAGATAATAGGCCCCTTTCTGGGTATTTATGATCAATTAGATGATAGGACAATAGGTGAAGCTTATGATAAACCAGAAGTTATCTATATCTTAAAGCAAGTTTTTGACAAACATAAAAAGTCAGATGGCATACTCTCGGGAGACGGAACTGGGTTAGAGACAAGCAGAAAACAAAACTATGAAGAAAACAAAAAATATGGAACTTATATGACTAGTATCGTAGATTCAAGAGAAGTTGTGCAGGCTTTTGATATAAGTGGTAAACAGGAATGTCAAGCAATGCACGGATTAATAATGGAAGTTCAAGGAAATAGCTTAAGATTAGATGCTGGTTTTAATGATAGGTGTCTTGTTACAAAGATATCTAAGCTTGGAATGAAACCTTATGTTTTTCCAAAGAAAAACAATAATCTTAACGGAAGATTAGCTTGGCAAACAATGTATCTTGAATTGTATTATGATGTGATGCAATGGCTAACAGAATATCATCAAAGAAGCCATAGCGAGAGCTTTCATTCTAGTTTTAAAGCAAGAAATAAGCTGCTTATGAAGAGAAGACCTCTTTGCCAGCTAAGTCAAACAACTGCTAGGATAATTTTGCATAACAGAAGAAAGCTTTCTTACTTTAATAAGCTGGCTAAAGCCAGCTAGTTTCCACGCAACGCCTAAGTTGCAGATAACAATAAAAACATATTGTAAGTAGGAGGACAGAATTGATTAAGCAATTCTTTACTATCTTTTAAAAAAGTAGATATATCATTATCATGAGTAAATCTAACCACCCTATCTTCTAAAAGACGATCAAACTCTCTAAGATTCTTGTGTTGATCTTTTTTATTAAAATAATCACCCATTCTAATCAGCCCTTATCATACCCTTCTTTTTGATCCATTCCCACTTCCTTGCTCTCTTTCTGAGGATACTTATTATCAACTTTCTCAGGCACATTTTCTATCCTTTTTTTCCTTGAAAAAAGACCTTTACCGCTTTTAATAGCTCCTAAAACATATACAGCTGTAGCCAGCAACGAAGCAGACATACCAGAAACTACTGCGCCTAATCCTAAAACTTTATAAAACAAAGCCAATGAAGGATAATAAACTAAATTCTGAAGTGCAGCAATAGGAGTTCTTCTAATAGCCCATTTGAACTCATCAGCTATCCATTCTCTTTTACCTTTAGCCCCTTTATAATAATCCTTATTCAAATACAACCAATATGGAGCTCCAACTAACCATGATGTAACATAACTGACAACAGTTGCTCCTCCTAATACTCCCAATAATCCACCACCAGCCATATTTTCACCTATCTTAGCTCCAATTCCAGATCCAACTACACCAGCTGCTTTTCTAGCCAGTAGGGATTTACCTAACTTTTTCTTATCATACAATCCTTCAACTCTTTTCTCTAAATTTTCTTTAGTCATTTCACCACCTGTGATTTTTCAATAACCTGGATTGTAACTTTAACTAGACTTCTCGATGGTATTCTATCCTTCAGAAAACTAGGTAAAAGTATCATATTCTGATTTCCTTGTTTCGCGATCTTCTTTGTGATAACAAATTCTTTCATTTTATCCTTTAGCAGTATAACCCTCTCTCTGAGACATTCCAGGAGCATATTGTTGATCAGCTTTAGGCTCCTCTTTCACAGCTTTCTCTTGTTTAGCTTTCTTATACTTCCTCTTCTTGAAAGCACCTTGTCCTAGTAACATAGCTCCTCCTACGTATAAAGCAGATGTTAAAACAGAAGCTGCTCCTCCTGCTACAGCAGCACTTAATCCAAGACCTTTATACAATAAACCCATTATAGGAGCATAAGCAACATATGAAGCAGCAACAGCAGGTAATTCTCTAACAGAAAACTCTAATTCATCCCTTAACCATTCCATCTTACCTTTAAAACCTTTATAATAATCTCTATTTTGATATAAATATGATAAAGCACCGACAGGCCAAGCAACAGCATAATCTCCAATAATACCTCCACCAATAACCCCTCCTAATTTACCAGAAGCTCTTTCACCTATCTTAGCTCCAATTCCAGATCCAACTACAGAAGCCAGCTCTCCAGCTAATAAAGACCTGCCTAATTTTTTTCTATCTTCTTTTTTATCAAATTTGTCATCAATACTCACTTAATCACCTATTCGTCAAGCAATTCTATTGTTACTTTTACCAAACTCTTCGACGGCAATCTGTCTTTTAGAAACTCTGGCAGCAAAATCATACTTTGATTTCCTTGCCTTGCAACTTTTTTTGTTATTACAAATTCTTCCATTGGTTTCACCTCATTATATAGATTTTATATATATTTACTATATAGTGATAACAACTTATATATAAATCTTTCTATTATTTATCACTAAAAAGTAAGAACAAAGGAAATGTTTATATATTTAGCAACATTCTCGTCTAACATATTGATTAAAATGGATAAAAAAGATATCAAAGTTTTATTGGTTGATAACGAAAAATATGATAGAGAACTATTTACAGAATGGCTTAATGATATTGATTACATTAATTTTGATTACATTAGAATTGAACAAGCTGTCGACGGTAATGAAGCATTGAAAATTGCACCAGAATACAAACCACACCTGGTTCTAATGGATACTAACATGCCAGGAGGTCCTGAGGGCTATGAAGTTTGTAAAGAAATGAGAACTAAAGATTATGGAAAAAATATTGCTATAATTGGAATGTCTGCTAAAAAAGAAGAAAAACCAAATTGGACTAATACTGGAAATGATGATTTTTTTATTAAAAGTCAAAGTAGAGAAGTTTTAGAAAAAAAAATAAACGATGCTTTGAAAAAACACTTTTCTAAATAAAAAAAAAAAAGAAAAAAATTATTTCTTAAGTATATAGCCTACTAAATATCTTAATGCAAGGGCCAATGCTCCAGCACTTACTAAAATCACCAAATTACTGAATAATGCTGTTAGAAAGTCTCCTAGAAAAGCCCAAATATCTCCAAAATACGTTAAAACTGTACTTCCTAATGCTAATCCTAATGCAGCTAATACACATGTCTGTAAATCCTTTAATTTAGCTATTGCAAATCCCAATACTAAGCCTAAAACTACTAAAATCAGACCACTGTATGGAACTATCACAAAGCTAGATACTACAGCTATAATCACTGCCAATAAAGCCAGAATTTTTCCTAATAGATTCATTTGATCACCTCATTTAATTATTAATTTTAATATTAAACTCCAAAATATATAAATTTTTTGATAAAATCTAACTTTAAAACTAAAATTATTTCTTCGTCGAGAGAAAATAAAAGTTTTTATCAAAAACAAAATATTTTAATCGAAATTTATAGTTTTTGTCATATATATCCAATAACCATTTTAATATTATCTATAATATATTATATTAATCACATCATATTAATCAAATAACATATAATCCAAAACATACCTAACAAAATATATTTTCTATTATTATTTTTCTATATTGAAAATAATTAAAAATTAATTAATCAAAACTTTATTGGATTTTTAGTAAAAAAGTGAGTGTTACAATAAAAAATCAATATTTTCAATAAAAAAACAATTTTCCAGACCAATATACTAATTTCATTCAATTAGGCACCATACAATGTCATTGAATTCAAGCTTTATAATGGCTATATTCATTGAATTATAAAGAATTAGCCTTTTAGAAACTTTATATTATAGCCACTATTGTCCTATTTCCAGCCAAAATACTCTAAGAAGCAATAGATCCTGAAACCAATCAAAAAGTGAGAGTTGGCAAAGAATCCATTATTTTAAAGCCAGAAAAAGGGCAAAACAGGCATCTCTTTATAATTCCAATGAAATGCAAATCATTACTAATAAGAAAGTAAGACTATAAAAAAAGAAAAGTTTGGGATAAAAATAAAGGTGTTAATTTATTTTAGATATTTAGGATTTATTTTTTTAACTAATCCTATAACAACATCTATAACTCTTTCACATTGTCTACAATGGTCCCACCTATTATAAAGCTCAATTGCATTTTTAATATCTGATTTTAAACTTTCACATTTCCCTATAACCCTATTAACCTCTTCTTGATTGTATTTTCTTTTTTTTAAATATTCCCCTATCATGGCTCTTAAAACACTTATGTTACCTTCTATATCTTCACTATTACTTTCAGTATACTTAGAATATCTCGAACATAAATCATTTAATCCACTTAATATTTTTTTCTCTCTTCTTTTATCTACAATTCCACATAATGTCATTTCCCTCTCTAAAAACAACAACATCTATTTAAACCTTTCTATCTGTCACTACTATTCAATAAAGAAATCAACCAACATAACTTAACTTCTTCTTATCATTCATCTCTTCAGCTTCTCTGCTTTTCATCATCAAACCCTTTAACTTCTCCTCAAACTTCTCTGCCTGCTTCAATAAAGGCTTAGTATCAACATTTAATCCTAAATACTTATCTAAAGCTTCTATGATATTAGCAGCAGCCTTGCTGTCTGGAAGATTAGTATGCGTCTCGACGAAAATACAGCTTACAGGTGTTTTCTCTATCTTCAGCAATACAGCCCCTGTAACACCCATTATAATACCTTCTTTCAAAAGCTTCATACCTATTTTCTCAAACTTTTGTTTTTTAGATTTATCCTCTGTAAAATAAAAAATTCTTGACTGGGAAGAAGCTGTTTCAGCACTTCCAACACCCTCTAGACTTACAATCTCTTTAGCACTCAACTGTGTTGCAATATCCTTTATAGCTTCTGTTACTCTCCACTCAATTCCATTAGCAGGATTTACAGCATGCAATATAATTATATTATATTTTTTATTATAAAAAATACCTAATGGCTCAACAACCTTTCCTTCATGTATTGCAGCAACAGGCAAAGAATCTTCAAACCTTATCTTGCCTATCTGCTCTGTCTCCAGATGCTCAATTAAGAATTCTGTTGCAATTGTCCCAACTAACCCAAAGCCAGGAAATCCCTCGATAATAATAGGATTTTTAGGTTTTTTTTTTAGAATAATTTCCATAATCCATCACCTGTAATAAACTTTATTCTGTTTGTTTATATAATTTTTGTTTTTAAAAACTTCTCTTAAACTCATTCATAAAATCTTTGACTGGCAAATGCTGTGATACTATATAAGTTAAAAACCTTACAACTATCAACAAAATAATCACTGCTCCAAACAGATAAAACATCTCTACCAAAGGCATTTCTAACACAATAAATGAAATAGAAGCAGTTATAGCTGGTGGATGAAAAGCATTGAATAAAAAAAGAAAGATACCAACTAAAAAAATCAATAAAAATACATTTAACGCCATATCTAATTTAACAAGCGAATTAACAAAATACACTATAGCAGAAATAACAATTGCTACAATATACGCAACTATTGTAGTGTGCAGCTTAGTTAAATGATGTGACTGGGAATTAGTTAGAATAACAGCAGAGGCTCCAACACTAGCTAATAATATTATATTTGAAAAAGTAGTTTCATAAATAAAAGCAATAACTGCAACAACTATAGCAGCTAAAAAAGAAGGAATAAAATGCTTATGCCACAACAACCTCTCTTTTTTTAAAAATTTTCTTAAATTCATATACTAAGAATTTAGTTTTAGTTTATATATAAATCTTATTCTTTACCCTTAACAAACTCAACAATCTTTTCAACAACCTGCTCAATTGTTAATTCAGTTGTATCAATAACCAGATCATATGGCTTTTTATCTAAATAATTTAAATGATAATACTCTTTATATCTTTTTTTTTCTGAAGCTTCCCTCGTCTTTATATTCTTTGCAGCTTGCCCATGATTAACATTATGTTCGTTCCTTATTGTATCCTGGACTATTCTTTTAGCTCTTATGTTAATGTCAGCATCTAAAAATATTTTAATAGAATTGGGTATAAAATGAAATCCTAATCTTGAATCTATTACAAAATTCTCTTCTTTTTTTCCTAAGTCAATCTGCCTTCTGTCTAGTTCTTCATCTATCCCTCTGTCTGTTTCTGCTTGTTTGCTTAGTTCTAGTAAAGAAATTTCTTTTTCTTCTGCCATCTCTCTCATAAATCCTCCAATAGAATAATGCTTTAGCTTTAATCTTCTAGCTAACTCTCTTCCAACAGCACTCTTACCACTCCCGGCAGTACCACTAATAGTTACAATCATATTCGTCTGAGAATGAACAAGTTATATAAAAAGGTTATTAAAATAATAACATTATTAAACAAAAATAACTTTCTTAATTATATGAAACAGTCTTTACTAGAAAAAACAGCATTCTTTTTATTAAAAAAAGGTTTTACAATAAAATCTTTAACAAGAACATGTTTTGATATTCTGGCTAGAAAAGATTCTTTAATATTATTATTAAAAATATTAGAGGATGCTAACGCAATCTCTAAAGAATGTTCAGATGAGATGAAAAAAGTGTCTTCTTACATAAATGCTTCTCCAATAATCATTGCAGAAAAAGCAGCTTTTAAATTAGAAAATAATGTTGTTTATTCAAGGTTTGGAATTTACACTTTAAACATTGAAACTTTTAAAAACTCTGTAGAAAACAAATTTCCTTTTATCTCTAGAAGCAAAGCAGGCCTTATTGCTTATATCAAAGGAGACAAATTAAGAAAAAAAAGAGAAGAACTAGGATTAAGCCTGAACTCTTTATCAAACAAATTAGGAGTTTCTTCAAGAATGGTTTCAAGATATGAATCAGGAATACAAGAAATAACTTTAAAGAAAGCATTCAAACTATACGACATCTTTGGAGGGGAGGTTTTTAACAAAATAAATCTGTTTGATCCACAATTTACTGCAGAAACAAACATCAAAACACCTATCACAAAAAAATATTCAGATCTGGGATTTGAAGCATCTGAGGTAAAGAAAGCCCCATTTAATATCATAGCTAAAAAAGAAAAAGAGATAATATTGACAGATGTTGGTGATAAAACTAGTCCTAATCTTCAGTCTTTATCTAAACTAATAGATGCTCATGACTTAGTTATTTTCAAAAAGAAAAAACCTAAGAACATACCTTCTATGACTAAAAAAGAATTCTTGGATTTTGAAAAAGCTAGAGAATTGATTAAATTTTTGAAAGAGTTTGAATAATTTAAATCAACTTAAAAAAGAACAACCAAACAACAATCGCTGCTATACTAAAAATAATTATTAAAAAAAGTTTAATATAATATCCTGGGCCTTTCTTTGGTTTTTCTTCTGTATATCTTTCATCTGAAATTGTTCTCATCATATCCAGTTTTTGACCAAATTCATCAGGCATTTTAATATAAGTATGAACTTAGATTATTTAAATTTTGCGTAAAAACCTATGTCTATAAATTTTTTTTTAAAAAAAAAAAAAAAAATTAAAGTCCTTTAAACCATTTCTGGCCCCAAGCACCTATTATTGGAACCTCTTTTTCTTTACATTGGATAGCAGCTACTAATCCCATTATCCAGAATATAAACAGAATTATGCTTAAAATCCACCCAATAACAGGTATCCAGCTTACAACTATTCCAGCCAGCATTATAATCAATGCCTGCCTTATATGAAACCTTCCTAGTTTTGTTTTTTCTTTGCTGTTCATAATTAATGCAATTATCCATCCAATAATTGTTATATAACTTAATATTGCAACTAATTTTTCTTTTCCCATGATATCACCTTTGATATGGTTTATATGTTAAGTTTATAAATTTTACTAACTTTTTTATATTAGTCCATTTTCTATAATATATTATGACAGATATTCAGAAAACAGCAAAAATATCTTTTTGGGTATATGCAACATTGCCAATAATTGTAATAACAGCTATTGGAATCTATATTTTATACAAACAAAAATATCTGCTTGGAGCAGTAATACTTATAGTTGGCCTAGGATATTTCTATTTAAGATATAAGAAAATTCAAATGGAGTTTAATAAGAAATAAAAAAAAAAAAAAAAAGAGGTGAAAAAAAAAAAATGAGTTTATTTGCATGGATTGATTCAAAAGTACAAAAGATGAAGTGGTATGACATAAGCCTGACAAAACTTAGTGTAGCCGGGTTTATATTGTTTGTAGCCAAGCTATGGTCTCCAATCTTAAGTTTAGATTGGTATTGGTATTTGATTATAGGAATAGTAGCTGCTATTGGGCCTATGTCTAAGGTTTTTAGTAAATAGTTTTTTTTTTTTTTTATTTTTTAAACTATATTTCTATGCGCCTAAGAACTTCAATGCTTCTAGTACCAAGAATAACGGCCAGATAATGGCTTTCAAAAACCCCAGTACTCCAGACCAGAATCCTGTAGCTGTCGAGATGTAATAAATAGCTGCACCTATGAATCCCAACACATAGATCATGCCTCCTGTTCCAGAAGCATCACTACACACATTCTTTATAGATTTTTTAGCTTTTACCATCTATTATCACCAATAGAAATAAATATTATCAAATATGCTTTTATAAGTCGATTCTAGGGTTTATAGCCAACGTGGGGGTTTATAGCCAAAGCCCCAAAACCAAAACCTTTATATAGAACCCGTTACATAGCTTTTCCTACAAAAACCGATACAAGGGGGTAGATAAAATGACAAGGGACATACAACCTATATTTATATTGCCTGAAGGCACACAGAGGAGCACTGGAAGGAATGCTCAGAGAACAAACATAATGGCAGCAAGGCTAGTTGCTGAAACAGTCAGAACAACTTTAGGTCCAAAAGGAATGGACAAGATGATTGTAGACTCATTAGGAGATGTAACAATCACAAATGATGGAGTCACAATTCTAGAAGAAATGCAGATAGAACATCCATCTGCAAAAATGATTGTTGAAATTGCAAAAACCCAGGAAGATGAAGTTGGAGACGGAACAACCACAGCAGTTGTTCTTGCAGGAGAACTATTAAAAAACGCAGAAGATTTACTAGAAAAAAATATTCATCCAACTGTTATAGCTAAAGGTTATAGACTAGCAGCTGAAAAAAGCCAACAAATCTTAAACGAAATGGCAGAAGATGTAACTGGAAAAGACACAGATATTTTAAGAAAAATAGCAATAACAGCAATGACAGGAAAAGGAGCAGAATCTGCAAAAGAAAAACTAGCAGATTTATCAGTTAAAGCTGTTAAATTAGTTATGGAAAACAATGAAATAGACAGGGAAAACATCAAACTGGAAAAGAAAGTAGGAGGCTCTGTTGAAAGCACAGAACTAATTGAAGGTGTTGTATTAGATAAAGAGCGTGTACACAGTGGAATGCCTAAAATAGTAAACAATGCAAAAATCGCTTTAATAGACTCAGCTTTGGAACTAAAATCAACAGAAATTGATGCAAAAATACAAATCACAGATCCAAACCAGATGCAGGCTTTCTTAGATCAGGAAGAAAAAATAATAAAAGAACTGGTTGAAAAAGTTGTAAAATCTGGAGCTAATGTTGTATTCTGTCAAAAAGGAATAGATGACATGGCGCAGCATTTCTTAGCTAAACAAGGAATCTTTGCAGCTAGAAGAATAAAAAAATCAGATATGGAAGCAATTTCAAGAGCAACAGGAGCTAATATTGTAACTAACCTTGCAGACTTATCAGAAAAAGATTTGGGAAAAGCAGGAATTGTAGAGGAAGTCAAAGTTGGAGACGAAGAAATGACTTATGTAAAAAACTGCAAAAACCCAAAAACAGTAACTATATTGGTAAGAGGAACCACAGAGCATGTTGTTGATGAAGTAAAAAGAGCAATGGAAGATGCATTAGGAGATGTTGCAGCAGCTTTAAAGATTGGAAAAGTAGTTGCAGGTGCAGGAGCTCCGGAAATAGAGTTAGCAAAGCAGTTAAGAAAATATGCCCAGTCCTTATCAGGAAGAGAACAATTAGCTGTTCAGGCATTTGCAGAATCCATAGAAATAATCCCAAGAACTTTAGCAGAAAATGCTGGCTTAGACCCTATAGATGTTCTAACAGAGCTAAAATCAGCTCATGACAAAAAGCAAAAATGGGCAGGCATTGATGTTTTCACAGGAAAAGTAGTAGATGCATGGAAAAACGGAGTTATCGAGCCATTAAAGATTAAGACTCAAGCAGTATCTTCAGCTTCAGAAGTAGCTATAATGATACTAAGAATTGATGATGTTATAGCAGGCTCAGGAGATAAAGGACAGGCAGGAATGCCTCCAGGTGGAATGCCGCCTATGGGCGAGTATTAACTTATAGGACTCCACCTAAATAAATAACATCAGTTAAGTTATGACTTTTTTATTTTTTCTTTTTTTTTTATTATTGAATTCTCCTAACAGAAAACTTTAAATAGATATGGCATTAATTACCTACTTAGGACAATTTAAAAAGAGGTGGCCTTCATGGATGATGAAAATTATGATTTATTACCTCATAAAGAGATAGTGGGGATCAAAAAAGAACTAGAAGACTTAAAAAACAAACAAACAAAAACAGATACTAAAAACATTATGTACCAGGTAACACAGCTTAAGGATTCTATAAATGATTTATTGGATTTATTCAAAGAAGCTCATGAAAGCTTTAAACTGGAAGAAAAAGAACCGCCTTATATTAAAGAAGTACAACATAGATTAAATTTACTTTCTGACCAAAATACAAGGATAGCAGAAGGCATAGTGGCAGTTGCAGACATGATTAAAGAATTAAAACTAAAAGCAGACAAACAAGTTTTAGAACAACCACCAAGACCAATTCCACAGAATATACCTCGACCTATAGAGATGCCTCCACAACAAAACAGACCTCTACCGCCAGGATTTGACATTCCACCACCACCCTCTTTTGATATTCCACCCCTACCAGACTTTTCAGAAAACAAACAAAAAAGAGGACTATTCGGTAGATCAAGGAAATGATAGATTCTAAAAATATAGATCATGCAAAGGTAAGCCTCTTTTTAAAAAATCTATCCCTGGCACAAAAAAAAATAAACGAAAGAAAAACAGCTAAAGAAGAACTTTCAAGACAATTCAAAAAAGTAAAAGATATTTCTTTGCCAAAAACAAAACAACCCATTTTAGAAAGAGAACTAAAAGAACTGCAGAATAAAATCAGTAATGTAGTTGAAGCAGAAAAAAAACTAGTCACACAACAACAAAGGGATTTTTTTATGACTAAAGAACTGGAAAGAAGAATTAACGCTTTTGAACAAAAAATAAATGAATTTCTAAGCTATAGAAAAGAAAGACAAATAAAAGTAGAAGCTTTGGAGAAAAAAATAAAAAAGAATGTTATGACAAGAACACAGAGAAAAAACAATTTGCAGCAGCAAATAAAAAAATTAGAAGATAAATACAATCTTATAAAAAAGTCAAAGCAATATAATCCAGAACTATTAGAAAAAATAGAAGAAAGAATAAATAATTTAAAACAAAAATTATAAATCCTTAGCCATCACTGTATTTCTACCGTTTGATTTAGCCCTTACACAGGCTTCCTTAACCATATTGACAACTTTCTCATTCAGTTTGTCTGCAAGATCAGCTGAAACATTTAAAGCTTTATCATCAACCTTAGCAATTTCTTTTAATTTAGCCTTTACAATTATACTCATATAACTCACCCCTTATATTTAACAATCTGAACAAATTTTTCAGCATCTAGACTAGCACCACCAACCAAAGCACCATCTATATCTTTCATCTTCATCAAGTCATTTACATTGCTTGGATTGACAGAGCCTCCATAAAGTATTTTTGTTTTTTTAGCAATATCTTCACTGAATATCATACCTAATAGACTTCTTATAAAAGAGTGTATTTCCTGAGCTTGCTGCGGTGTTGCTGTTTTTCCAGTTCCAATAGCCCATCTAGGCTCATAAGCTACAATAACATGATCCATATTATTTTTTTTTAAACCTTTCAGACATCTTCTTAATTGTTTTTCTATAACAGCCCTGTGCTCGCTTTTTTCCCTTTCTTCAAGGTTTTCCCCAACACAGACTATAGCTTTTAACCCATGCTCTAGACTTTTTTTTATTTTTTTATTAACTAATTCATCTGTTTCTCCAAAATACTGTCTTCTTTCACTATGGCCTATTATTACATAACCACAACCAGCATCTTTCAGCATCTCAGCTGAGATCTCTCCTGTATAAGCTCCTTTATCTTCATAAAAAACATCCTGAGCTCCTAACTCAATATTTGAATTCTTAACTATATCATGAACTTCGCATAAAGCTGTAAAAGGAGGGCAAATCACAATCTTAACATCATTTAGCTTTTTCTTTAGACTAGTCACAAGATTAATTGCCTCTTTGACAGTCTTGTTCATCTTCCAGTTTCCTATAATTAATTTCATGCTTTTACACCATTATTTTTTAAAAACTCTGAAGCAGAGGTAGTCTTCTTGCATTTATCGCAATGAAACACCAATTCTCCTTTTGGACCTGGAAAATCAGATGTTTTAATTTTTTTATTATCACATTTAGGACATTTTGTTTCAAGAAAATCTAAATTAAAAAAATTACTGCAAACCTTGCAAAAACACAGCTTGTCATTAAACCTTACTACTTTATGTCCTGGTGAATCACAACTTGGACAAAAATTTAAGTCACTCATTAAAACCCACCTCTTACTTTTTCATTAAAAACTTTGATGCATTTATATCTAAATCTGTGAATAAATCTGCTTCTTCTTTCAATTTTGAAGAAGAGCTCTTACCAAAAGCCATAACTTCTACTCTGCAGCCCATAGCCTTGCTTAAATGCTGCACTAAAGGTATAAAATCTCCGTCTCCTGAAATTAATACCAATGTATCTAATTTCTGTGCAAGCTCAATACAATCCATAGCTATACCTACATCCCAATCTCCTTTCTTATGGCCTCCCCAGAATGTCTGCAAGTCCTTTGATTTAACTTCAAAACCCATATTTGTTAAAGCATCAAAAAAATTCTTTTCATCCTTTATATCAGCTTTGATTACATATGCTATTGCTCTTACTAGTGTTCTTGTTTTAACAGCATTTTTTAGAACTTCTCTGAAATTAACCTTTGCTTTGTATAAATTTTTAGCAGAATAATAAAGGTTCTGTACATCAACAAAAACCCCTATTCTCTGTCCTTTATGTTGTGTGCTCATTGTATCACCTTAATATTTTCTTCATAGCCACAATTTTGGCATTTTATTCTTCCTTCATTAAAAGTTAAGCCCAAACCATTACACTTTGGACATCTTTTTACAACTTTAAATTTCTCAACATCTTTAATTATATCATTCATTGTGCCTTTATAAATTTATATGCATTAAAAGCAGCAATTGCTCCTTCGCTTGAAGCAGTCACTAATTGCTGAAACCCAGCTGAACCTGTTGTTATGTCTCCTGCTGCATAAACTCCATCACAGCTTGTTTTCATTTCATTACTAACTTCTATATAGTTTTTATCATTTAACTTTACACCAATATCTGCTGCTAAAGCTGCTGCTGGTGTCCCACCTACTTCAATAAATAAACCCTGCAGCTCTATATTTTTCCCAGTATCTAGTTTAATTTTTTCTACAAATTTATCTCCTGAAACTTCTGTAACATTCGCATTATAGATAAATTCAACTTTATCATTGTTTTCTAACTCTTCAACTAAAGCTGGTTCTGCCCTCATCTTTTCTTTTCTGTATATAACATAAACTTTCTTTGAATATTCTGCGCATATCTGAACTGCTCTTGCAGCTGAATCATTTCCACCTACTACTGCTACTGTTTTATCTTTAAAAAAAGCAGCATCGCAGGTTGCGCAATAACTAACACCTTTTCCTGCAAGTTTATCTTCTCCAGGAATATTTAATTTTCTTCTTTTTGTTCCCATTGCTAATATTATTGTTTTTGTCTCATACTCTGCTTTGTCTGTAATAACTTTAAAACCTTTTTTTATTTTTTTTACTTCCTCTTCTTTTGTTTCAACACCTAATGATTTAGCCTGTTCTTCAAACTTATTCATTAGGTCTAATCCAGAAATACTCTTCTCTCCAGGCCAGTTTTCTATTTCATGTGTGTTGACTATTACACCGCCCATTTCTTTGGCTATAACTGCTGTTTTAAGTTTATATCTAACAGAATATATAGCTGCAGTCAATCCAGCAGCTCCCCCGCCAATAATAATTACATCATACATAAGCACCTTGAAAGAAAATAGTAGTATTTAAATGTTGTTGATTTTAAAACTTTAAATCAATAATTAACCAAAACTTCAACATCCTTACCAAACACTTTCTTTAAATCTTCGAAGATTGGTTCTTTGATAAAGACTTTAGAACTCTATTGGTAAGTAAACAAAAGTTTTATATATATCATAGCCATATATACTAACTATGACAGAAATAAAATTCCAAAATAATGTAATGCATGAAATAGGAGAAATAAAAAAGGTAGTTACTGGTGTGAAAAAAGAAGTGGATTTCATTAAAAGTGTGTTTGAGGACAAATTTCTCTCAGATGAAGATAAAAAAGCAGTAGATGAAGCATTGGAAGCAAAGAAACAAAATAAACTAAAATCTATGAAAGAAGTCTTTAGTTAAAATGCTTTTTTCTGTTGAATTTGCACCAAGAGCTGTTAAATTTATTAACAAACTAGATGAGTTAACTAAGAAAAGAATAAAAACTAAACTACTAAGACTTCAATTAGAGCCTTTCCCTCCAGAAACAGTAAGGGTAGAAGAATACAAAGATGAGAAAATATTTAGGGTTAGAGTAGGTGATTATAGAATTCTGTATTCAGTTTCATATGAAGAAAAATTGATTTTAGTTATTAAATTTGACAAAAGAGGAAGAGTCTATTAATAATTAACCAAAACTTCAACATCCTTACCAAACACTTTCTTTAAATCTTCGAAGATTGGTTCTTTGATAAAGACTTTTGGAGGAATCTCTACTTTTGCTAAATATTTCTCTAGTTCTTCTAATGTAGTTCTTGAAGTAGGACCTAAGCTTCCATCAGGTTTAATTTTTGCCTTACTTAACTCTTTCTCTTCATGATCAATATCATGGATAATAAAAGCAACATCCCCTAATAATATAACTTCTCCGTATCTGTTGCCATGTTTAACCCTGATTTTAGCTCTTTCTAATTCTCTGCCTCTTTTCCTTTGCATATATTCAACTAAGAACTTGATAAACACTCTTGAATCTTTCTTGACCTTTTCCACTTCTTCTTTAGTTAACTTCTTTTCATCATAATCTTTCTTAGCTTTGATTATCCCATTTAACATTCTTAAGAATTTAGCAGGAATCTTGCCTTGTGCAATTAATTCATCTTCAAATATCTTGACAATCTCTATATCTGAAACTTTCTCTATACCTTCTAATTTTAAAACATCCCTTATCATAGTAACTATTGTATCATAGACTTCTATCATCTCTGACTCTTCTTTGATCTTCTCAATCTGTGTGAATAGTCTTTTTATTCTTTTCAGATATTTCTCAGCATCAGTCAATAACTGGTCTACTTCCTTTCCAGTTAACTCCTTTTTACTGCCATGCTCTATCTCTTTTCTTATATTAATAGTTCTGTCTAAAATATCTACAAACTTTCCTTCCAGTAATTTCTCTTTCTGAACAAACAATTCTCTCATTAATCTTGGAGTTTCTTTTGGAGTTGGAGGACTCAAACCGTACATCATTATAGCAGCCTGTGATGGAGTCAGTATTGCATAGAATATATCTTCCATCCCAATATCTTTTAGTTTGAAATGAACTCTCTGAAGCATCTGCTCACCAGAGCTCATAAACATATCTATAGCTTCAGCACTTGGCTTGATTTTGCCCATCTTCAATAATTGTTTCCAAGGCATAAATATGCCTCTGTCATAGAATGGAACTCCATCTCTTAATAAAGTGAAAATTATAGGATTTGCTTCTTTTAAAGAATCCCAGAAATCAGTCAATATATAGACCTGGATATTTAATTTATTTCTGATTCCAGTCATCTCTCCTGCTTCAATACCCATTCCTATGATAATAGCTCTTAATTTATCCTTTAATTCTGCTCTTGTCATCTTTTTAACATCAGTGTCATCTATGACAACCCATACATCTATGTCTGAAGTTTTAGTAGCCTTGCCTTGAACTAAGCTTCCAGCTAGAACATAACTAACAATATATCTTTCAAACTTCTTTAGAATCATGTTTTTATGGACTTCAGCTATTTTGATAGCAGATAACATTCCAGTATCATGTATTGGAGCAGATAAAGCTATCAACTGCAATAGATCATATTTAGCATCATAACAACTCTGCCACAGCTCTGATAGAATAACTGTCTGTGGTTTAATGTTTTTATCAATTTCCTTTGCAACACTCTCAACTATAGTCCCTAACTTTTCCTTTAACTCCTGCTTTGACATCTTTTGGCTGTCAGAATCATCTACTAGAACTAACACATTAATAGATTCTTTATCTTCTTTTTTGCCTTCTTCAGGTTTTGGAGGAGGTAATAATGCAACTCCTGTAATATATTTATCAAATTTGTCTAGAACTTTTTTCTTAAACTTTTCAAGCTTTGATTTTATTTGCTTTAGTTTTTCCTGGGCTTCTTTTGGTAGTTGTTGCAATTCCTTTGGTAATTCTTCTTTTTTCTTTGTTTCTTTCTTTGGAGTTTTATAATCAGTCTTGTTATTTTTGGCCATAAATACCGTCCCCTTATATGTTATACAGATTTGGTAGTTAAAGAATAGTATTTAAATGTTGGGGTTTTAAAGGTGTTTAGAATTTCAAATTTCCATCTCTTATTTGCTTTGCCTTTTCTTTATCTAATATATAATACTTCCATCTTCCTTTCTTCTTTACTCTATCTAATATCTCTTTTTTATATAAAATATTCAAAACCTTATCAACATTTCCCTGCCTTCTAAAATGTCTTTTAAAGATATCTTCACCTAAAGTACCATTTCCAAAACAACCATTATTCCATAATATTCTGATAATATCTGTTGCAACTTTATAATCTATCTTACTCATTTTCTTAGCAACTATAATCTAAACTATTATATAAACTTTATGTTTTTTAGCTCAAAAATGAGCCATTAAAAGCTCAAAATAGAAATATTTATATATACTCCCATATTACTAAGTATAAAATGACTTCAATATTCCTAAAACTCGAAGATAGCACACCTAAAAATAAGGTCTGGGACTTTTTAATAACCCATCAAGAGTTTGACTATAACCTAACAGAAATCTCAGAATTAGCTAAAGTTAGTTATGCAACTTTAAAACGAGTATTTCCTTATTTTATAAAAAATAAATTTGTAATTAAAACAAGATCAATAGGAAAAGCAAATTTATATAAATTAAACAAAAAAAAAAAAAAAGTAAAAAGCTTTATAGATTATTTCTGGACAAGGGTGGATGGTTATATAGAAGGGCAACAAGGTAAGAAAAAGTTTGTAGACACAGCACCAGTCTCAGTACCTGTATCAGTTAGAAGCTTATAATTATTTTAATTTAAAAATTTCTTTACCATCTAATATAAATCTTTGAATTCTACTGTTACCA
>CAZSMA010000021.1:0-18467 GCA_964608065.1 uncultured Methanosarcinales archaeon | reverse complement strand
ATAACGGGGTGTTTAAACATCATGAAAATCAAAGATTTTCAGGATGTAAAAAAAACTAGGGGGTTTTTTAACATGGTAAAAGTAGGTAAATGTATAACCTGTGGAGCACACAGGATATTAAGAGGAGACAGTTGCAAAAGATGTAGAAGCAATGGTAAAGGAAACTAAGTTTCCTTACCCCTTTTATAATTTCTGACAAACAAAGAAACAATGATCTTTTTGGAAGGGTCTTAAATCTTTATAATCAATTATTTTTAACTTCTCTGAAATCTTGTTTTTGACTAAATTAAAAACCTGCTTTGGTTGTTTAGTTACATCTACACTTCTTGCTTTCACAGCTAACATAGCATAGCCTCCTTTCCTCAAAAACATTTCACAATTCTTAAGAAATATTTCAGCCTGATTTTTCTGAGCTATATCCATATAAACAACATCTACTAAACTAACTCTCTCCAAATAACTTTTTGGATTATTTGCATCAGCTAATATTGGAGCAATATTTTTCCTGTCCTCACAAACAAAAACCAAATCCCTTACAACCCTTGGAGCAAAATCCAAAGCAAAAACAAAACCCTCTTTTCCTACCATATCAGAAACATGAGAAACTGTAGTTCCACTAGAAGCTCCAAGATACAAAACAACATCACTTTTTTTTACACCAATTTCTTTAATATCTTTCAAAATAGCTGCTGCTAACTTGCTTCTGCTTGGATCCCATTCTCTAAATTCTGAACCTTTATCATTAAACAATCTTTCTTCATATACTTTAATCCCAGGAACCAAACTCTTAGTCAATAAATTACTTCTCCCTTTTCTTTTTAATTCATAAACCCCTTTAAATTTTATTTCATTCATGGTAATCTCTCTGATCTAATATCTTTCAAATCCTTTAAAGTCAAATAAGGTCCTTTCTTCTTTTTTTTTATCTTCTTAAACAAAGCATGATACACTAAAGTAGCTACATACAATATTTTAGGCATTACAAATATCAGCATCACAAAAAAAACAATTATTGTCAAAAACAAAAAGGTTAATGTTCCCATCTTATAGCCCTCTTCCTAGTCCTTCAATCAACCCGCCAAAACCTTTCCTTATCCCTCCACTTTCTTTTCTTGTCAACAAATATTGTCCAATCCTTGCTGCAAAGTTTGAAAATGGCATTGATTGCAGCCAGACCTTACCAGGACCTGTTAATGTAGATAAAAATAAGCCTTCTCCTCCAAATAAAATATTTTTAGCACCTTTCACCATTTGAATATCAAAATCAACAGTTGGCTCAAACATAGCAATATGTCCTGTGTCTACCCTTATAACCTGATCTTTCTTTAAATCAATCATAGTTATTTCTCCTGCAATCTCAACAAACGCTGTCCCTTTACCAGAAAGCTTCTGTAAAATAAAACCCTCTCCTCCAAAAAAACCAGCCCCTAATTTCTTCCTGAAGAACATATCCAGTTTAACAGAATCTTCAGCACACATAAAAGCATCTTTCTGACATATTAATTCTTTATTCTTGCTTAATTTCACAGGCAGTATTTTTCCTGGAAACTCTGATGAAAAAGTTATAACCCCAACACCTTCTGTGCAGGTAAAATTATTAAGAAAAATTGACTCTCCAGCTAATCTTCTTTTTATTCCTGCAAACAATCCTCCTCTTGTATTAGTCTGCATCTGAATATTCTCAGACATCCAAGCCATATTTCCTGATTCAGAAAATACTTTTTCCTCTTTCTTTAATTCAATATTCACAGTCTGCATCACAGTTCCATTAATTTTGTATTTCATGTAAACTTATCCTCTATCTCTTTCATTAATTTATCACCAATAAATTTACCTTTAAAATAATCTACTCTAGCTGCCAAAGAAATCTTGTCAGCCAAAGTCCTTGCAATCTTGCCATGTATATCTTTCTTATTCTTTTGTATTAAAGGATGTTGGAACAATATACCATACTTTGGAGCCCTAGCTCCACTTTTCATATGCCTGAACAAAGCCTTCTCAGCCCCTAACAGCTGCACTGTTGAAGCTGGAAACATAACTAATTTCTTCAAAGAACCTGCATGCTCTAATAATTTTGCTGCAATCAAACTGCCTGCTATAGCAACAACATTAGGGCACACTTCATTTATCAAACCATCTAGATATTTTTCAAGATTTTTCCTGAGTTCATATAATTTATTAAGTTTATCTGCTAATTCCATAACTGGCTTTAAATCTTTTTGGCTTAATTCAGCACCCATCATTGTTTTCTCTTTAGTCTTCTTCAAAACTATCTCTACAAATTTCCTGTGATCTTGTACAGAATGGGATCTTTCAGGATTATACAAACTATACCATTCTCTCAATCTCTTTATCAACATATTATTTATTTTATCCAGATCTTCAATGCTGTTTATTGTCTGAATTATCAACAAGTCATTTGTAACTGAATCTTTAACACCCTTCTTTGTTAAACTAACATTTTTCTCATAAAACTCATTAAAATATTTTTTATCTCTAAAGAATTCCAAAACTTTCACTAATTCTTTGCCTTCTGGCTCTTCAAGCTTCTTGTACTTCTTCAACAACTTCTCTTTTGAACCCTTCTCAATTAGATTAAATTGTTGATCAAAAACAAAACTTCCCAAAATATTTTGAAAATAATACTTGCCACCCATAAGCCAGAGTAAAAGATTATAGTATTTAAAGTTATTGAATAGAAAACTATTTATAATCTTAGATTTTACTTTATATGTCGGAAATATACCACTGGTTTCTAACCATTGGATGAAATCCACTATAAAAAAAAAGTGAGAGGTAGTATATTTCCGAGTGTTTGAAATGTGAAGCATTTCCAACAAACCAAAAATTCACTTTGTGAATTTTTCAGTTCATGCTCAAAAACCACTCAATATCATTGTGCATGTAAAAACATGCCACCTATCTCTGATAGGTGGTTTTTGACACGTCCCATTTAGGTGATAATCATGGTATACTTAAGCGAAATAAAAGGAAAAGCTATATTTGACGAGAACGAAAAAAAAACTGGAACACTACAGGACTTAGTATTTGAAGATGGAGAAACATATGCAGAAGTAACTCATCTGATTTACTTAGATGAAAAAAAATATAGGAAAAAAATTCCATGGGATTTGGTTAAGGAATTAAAAAATGAATCAAAAGGTAAAAAAGCAAAAATAAAAGTCATATTAAATGTATCTAATGATAATATTAATCCTTTTTTTGAAAAAGAAAAAGAAACTTTGATAAGCAACATAGTAGACAAGCAGCTTATAGATGTTGATGGCTTTAAAGTAGTCAGAGTCAATGATGTTTTATTAGGCAAAATAAATGACAAGTTCTGCGTAGTTGCTGTAGCTATTGGAACTAGAAGTTTTATGCGACGCTTTGGAGTAGAGAACATAATGCCTGGAAAAGTCAAGGAAAAGGTAATCAAATGGGAATCTGTAGAAAGACTAGAGCAGGAATTCCATGACCTTCACCTTATAACACAAAAAAGTAAAATTGCTGACCTGCATCCAGAAGACATTGCAGACCTAATGGAAGACTTATCCCATGAAGAGAGATTCCTTATATTCAACTCTTTGGATAAGAAAAAAGCTGCAGAAACATTAATTGATGCTGAAAAAGGTGTTCAGAAGTCATTATTCAGCAACTTAAAGATAAGGAGAATAGTAGATCTATTGGAAAACATCCCTCATGACCAATCAGCTGATATCTTAAGTTTAATGTCTAAATCAAAAGTAGAAAAAATTCTTAATTCAATGAGGTCGGAGACAACATCTAAAATAAAAGAAATATTAGGCTATAATCCTGAATCAGCAGGAGCTATAATGGATACTGAGTTCATTACAGTTCCTGAAAATTATAATGTGAGACAAACAATAAATTATCTAAGAAAAATAAAACCTCCTCACAAAAAAATATTCCATTTATATGTTGTCAATAATAAAAAACAACTTAAGGGAGTTATATCAATAAGGGAGTTAATTACTTCTCAACCTAATAGAAGTATTATTGATTTTACTAAAAAAGGTGTTATATATGTGAAGATTAACACACCTAAAGAAGATATAGCCAAAGCTGTTTCTCGTTATGATTTATTTGTTTTGCCAGTTGTAGACGAAAATAAAGTAATAAAAGGTATTGTAACAGCAGATGATGTGTTAGCAGAAGTTATGCCGGAAAACTGGAAAAAAAGCAGATACAAGCCTCATAAAATTAAAAGAAAAAAATGAAAATTAATTTTAAGCACATCATATTTGTACTAGGTATACTTGGACCGGGCATAATTACAGCTACAGTTGGTAATGACGCAGGAGGTATTACTACTTATTCTGTTGCAGGTGCTCAATTTAATTATAGTCTGTTATGGACCCTAATCCCGATAACATTTTTGCTTGTCTTAGTACAGGAAATGTGTGCCAGGATGGGTGTAGTGACAGGAAAAGGTCTGGCAGATTTAATCAGGGAGAATTTTGGAATAAAAATAACTTTATTTATCATGATTGGATTAATATTTGCTAACTTAGCTATCACTATTTCAGAATTCGCAGGAATTGCCGCAGCAGGTGAATTATTTGGCATGAATAAATATATTTTAATTCCGGTATGCGCTTTTTTTATCTGGATATTAACAATAAAGCTGAACTATAAAAGTCTTGAGAAATTCTTTATGATTTTAGTTCTTTTCTACATAACTTATATAATATCAGGATTCTTATCCAAACCTGATTGGGGTCTTGTTATCCAGCAGACACTAATTCCATCATTCAGCTTTGATAAATCCTATCTGGTTTTACTCGTAGGAGTTATAGGAACAACAATAACTCCATGGATGCAGTTCTACTTGCAGTCCTCTATTGTTGAAAAAGGTGTAAAGATCAAGAATTACAAATATTCCAAATGGGATGTTATAATTGGTTCTATAACAACAAATATTGTTGCTTTTTTCATTATTGTAACATGTGCTGCTGTATTGTTCACAAATGGTGTTACAGTAAGTAGTGCTGCAGACGCTGCACGTGCTTTACAGCCAATAGCAGGACAATATGCCTCTATGCTCTTTGCTTTCGGTTTATTTGGAGCAGCTATATTTGGAGCTTTTATCCTGCCATTATCAACTTCTTATTATGTATGTGAAGCTTTTGGATGGGAATCAGGAGTTAACAAAAAATTCAAAGAAGCAAAACAATTCTATTGGCTGGTAACTTTGATACTTTTTGTTTCAGCTGCTATAATATTATTCCCAAAAATACATTTAATAAAAATAATGCTAACTTCTCAGGTCATCAATGGAATCATACTGCCATTTATTTTAATAACAATATTATTATTAGTTAACAACAAAAAATTGATGGGAGAGTATGCAAACAAACCCTGGCTAAATATAGCTTCATGGTCAGGTATTGCAATACTTATAGGTATAATCATAGTTATGGTAGTAACAACAGTTTTCCCAAATATAAGTTTTTAATAGTTAACTTTATACTAAAGAAATTGTTTTTAACAATTTCTAGTATAAAGTTTCCGAAAACCAAAGGTTTTCGATAACTTTATAAATATCTTTACTTCATAGAATTAACGATGATAGAAATCAAGATATTAGGAAGGGGGGGACAAGGTGCTGTAACAGCTTCTCAGATATTAGCAATAGCTGCATTCCATGACAATAAACAAAGTCAGGCATTTCCTAGTTTTGGTGTTGAACGTAGAGGAGCACCTGCAACAGCTTTCACAAGGATAGATGATAAACAAATCAATTTAAGAAGTCATGTTTACAATCCAGACATTGTCTTGATACTAGACGCTTCTTTATTAGAAGCTGTTAATGCAACAGAAGGTCTAAAACCTAATGGAACAATAATAGTAAATTCACGCAAAACTCCTGAAGAACTTGCAATAAAAGGAAAATTCAAAGTCAGCACAGTAGATGCTACATCTGTTGCTTTGGAAATATTCAAAAGAAATATTGTAAATACTGTAATATTAGGTGCTTTTGCTAAAGTAACTAAACTAGTCAGTCTGGATTCAATAAATAAAGCTATTGAAGAAAGATTTGAAGGAAAACAAAAACTAGTTGAATTAAATAAAACTGCTGTAAAACAAGCATATGAAAAAACAAAATAATTTTATCCATGAAAAAAGCTGTATAGAAGGTGATGTTGAGTTTGGAGAAAACTGCAGTGTATGGGCTTTTGCTGTCTTAAGAGGGGATGAAGGCAAAATCAATATTGGCAATAACACAAATATACAGGAACATGTCACACTTCATGGTGAAGTTAATATTGGTGACAATGTGAGCATAGGTCACAACTCTGTTGTACATGGTGCAACACTTGGCAGCAATATATTAATAGGTTCTAATGCAACTGTCCTTGATAACAGTAAAGTAGAAGATTGGTGTATAATAGCAGCAGGTTCAGTAGTGCCTCCTAACAAAATTATTGAAAAAGAAAGTGTTGTCATGGGTGTTCCTGGCAAGATTGTCAGAAAACTAACTGAAAAAGATAAAGAAATGATTATTAAACATTATAAAATGTATCTGGAGAAAATAAAAACATGAAACTAAACCCTGGAGGGATCATAACAGAACCTGGCTCTACTGTAAAAAATAAAACAGGAGGATGGAGATCATTAAGGCCTGTCTGGATAAAAAAAAAATGCACTCAGTGCATGATCTGCTGGCAGTTCTGTCCAGATGATTCTATTCCGCAAAAAGATGGAAAAAGATCAGAGACAAATTTTGATTATTGTAAAGGCTGTGGAATTTGTGCAGAAGAATGCCCTGTTAAAGCTATTGAAATGGTACAGGAAGAAAAATGATTATGCTATACATAACATGCAAAGACAATAAAGAAGCAAAAAAAATTGCTAAAAACTTATTAAATAAAAAATTGATAGCATGTGCTAATATTTTTCCAATAGAGAGTTTGTATATTTGGGAAAATAAATTAACAGAGGACAAAGAAACTGTTTTGATTTTAAAGGCTTTAAAGAAAAACTATAAAAAAGTTGAACAAGAAATAAAAAATATGCATTCATATGATATTCCATTTATAGGAAAAATTAATATGGGGGTGAACAAGGAGTATAAAAAATGGTTAAAAAAGTAATTGAAGCTTCTGAAGCTTTAGCAAAAGGAGTTGCATTATGTAAACCTGCAGTTATCCCTATGTATCCTATTACCCCTCAAACTCACATCGTGGAACGTCTTGCAGATTACATTAATGATGGTGACTTAGATGCAGAAATGATCCATGCAGAATCAGAACACAGTGCATTATCTGCTACTTTAGGAGCGCAAGCTACAGGGGTAAGAACATTTACAGCAACAGCTTCACAAGGCCTTGCTTTAATGCATGAGATACTTTTTGTAGTTTCCGGAATGAGATTGCCAATTGTAATGGCTGTTGCTAATCGTGCTTTATCTGCTCCAATCAATATCTGGAATGACCATCAGGACTCAATCTCAGCTAGAGACTCTGGATGGCTTCAATTATATGTTGAATCAGCTCAAGAAGCCTTAGACACTACGATTATGGCTTATAAAATAGCAGAAAACAAAGATGTTTTACTGCCTGTAATGGTCTGCTTAGATGGTTTTACTCTAAGCCATGTATATGAACCAGTTGATATTCCTTCACAAAAACAAGTTGATTCTTTTTTACCTTCATATAAAGCAATTCATGCTTTCCTAGATCCAAAAAAACCAATTACACAAGGACCAATTGCATTTCCAGACACATTCATGGAACTAAGAAAAATGCAGGAAGATGCAATGGAAAAATCATTGTCAATAATTGAAAACGTAAACAGTGAATTCAAAACTAAATTCAACAGAAGTTATGGTGATGGTTTGATTGAAACATATAAAATTGAAGATGCAGATTCTGCTATAGTTGGAATGGGAACATTATGCAGTACATCCAGGGTTGTAATAGACACTCTAAGAGAAAAAGGAAAGAAAGTTGGATTAATCAAAATTAAATCATTCAGACCTTTCCCAAAAGAAAAACTAAATAAGATCTGTAAAAATATCAAAGGACTTGCAGTTATTGACAGAAGTGTTTCTCCTGGAAATAATGGAGCATTATTTATTGAAATAAAAGAAGCTTTATATGATTCAAAAATAAAGATCAGCAGCTTTATTGCAGGACTAGGGGGAAGGGATATCACAGAAAAACATCTGATAAAAGCTGTAGAAAAAATAGGAGATAAAAAACAAAATTGGTTGTTTTAAATGGCTCATCACATAATTAAAGAAGAAGATATGGAAAGATTTTGCCCATATTGCAAACATGATTTAACAGATAAAAAATTCAGGATAGAGTTAATTGAAGGAGTCAATTACAAGACTACTAAATGTAAATGTGGAAAAAATTTAAAACTTAAAGTCAATAAAGAAATTTATGATTTCAAAGAAGGAGACGGCAATCTGCTTATTGAAAGAGTCAATTTTGAAAATGATTTATTGAATAAAAAGAAAGACAAAGAGAAGAAGAAAAAATGATTAATAATATTCCAGAAACAGAATTATTTGCACAAGGACACAGAGCTTGTGCTGGTTGTGGAGGTGCTTTAGCTATGAGATTAGCTCTGAAAGCATCTGGACCTAACACAATTGTATGCCATGCAACAGGGTGTATGGAAGTTGTCAGCAGTCCTGCTCCTCAATCTGCATGGAAAGTCCCTTGGATACATGCTGCTTTTGAAAATGCTGCTGCAGTTGCTTCTGGTGTTGAAAGAGCTTTAAAGAAATTAAACAAAAAAAGTAATATTCTTGTAATGGGTGGTGATGGTGGAACTTTTGATATTGGTTTTCAGGCTTTAAGCGGCGCAATAGAACGAGGCCATAATTTCTGTTATGTTTGTTATGATAATGAAGCTTATATGAACTGTTTAAGTTTAGATACATTTGTTATGACAGAAAATGGACTAAAAAATATAACGAAAGTGAAAGTTGGTGAAAAAATTTATGCTTTTAACCAAAAAAATTATCAGCTTGTTTTAAAAAAATGTACAGGAATATTTGACAACGGAATAAAAAAGGTTTATGAGCTTAGAACATTTCACCATTCAATTAAAGCTACATCCAATCATCCATTCCTAATTCTAAAAAGGGGCAAAAAAAGTTCATTTGTTTGGAAAACTTTAGCAGAGTTAAAAAAAAGGGATGAAATAGTATTTCTCAAGAGATTAAATAAGAGAAAAAAGTTTAAATTTAAACCTATTAAAATTTCAAAAAAAGGAGATTACAAAGTAAATAAGATAAATTTTGTTAAGCTACCAAAAGAAAGCTCTCCTGAATTAATGGAATTTCTTGGATTATTTGTTGGAGATGGTTGGGTGAGAACAAAAAAAGCAGAGACAGGATTTGCACTGCCTGAGAACACTAAAGGAAGAACAAAGTTTATTGAATTATGTAAAAAATTATTCAACTCTAAAATAATTAGAAAAGATAAAAACTATGTTTATTTATACTCGATAAATTTAGCAAGATTTATTGATTCATTAGGATTCGGAAAAGGTGCAAGAAATAAAGTTGTTCCTCCATGGATATTTACATTAACTAATGAGGAAAAAGAGGCTTTTTTGAAAGGCTTGATGTTATCTGATGGTTATATAATTGAAAAAAGCCACAGATATGTTTCTGCCAGCATTAATTTGTTAAAAACATTAAGATTGTTATTGCAAACAATGAACTATAGGGTTGGAAAAATTCACCAACAAACAAAGAAAAAAGGAACACATGTTGTTTATAGGCAATTATTGGAAGATTCTACATATGGATATATTTGTTTTAGTAAGAAAAAAAGGGTTAATTTTGAAAAATATCCTTCTCAATCAAAAAGTAGAGATTTTTTAGTAGATAATGAGTTTTTCAGTACAGAAATGATAGAATCTATAAAATTTGTTAGGGAAGAACCTACCCTAGATTTAAGAGTTGAAGGTGAACATAATTTTATTGCAGACGGTATAGTTGTACATAATACAGGAATCCAAAGAAGCAGTGCAACTCCAAAATATGCTGCAACAACTACTAGTCCTGCTGGTAAAAAGATTCCAGGAAAAACAGAATTCAATAAAGACATGCCATTTATCATAGCTGCGCATGGAGCTTATGTCGCAACTGCTAACCTCTCATTTCCTCAGGATTTAATCAATAAAGTTCAAAAAGGTTTAGCTTTTAACGGCCCTGCTTATATCCAAGTAATGGCTCCCTGCCAACCTGGATGGAAACATGCAGATAATGCTGCAATTAAATTATCAAAATTAGGATTCCAGACCAATATTTACCCGTTGTTTGAGATAGAAAAAGGTTATATAAAAATTAACAAAAGAAATGAAAATCCTAAACCTGTTGAAGAGTTCTTAAAACTACAGGGACGTTTTAAGCATCTACAACCAGAACACATCAAAGAAATCCAAGAACATGTTGATTCTGAATATGAAAAATTAATTAAACTAGAAGAAAGTAAGTTGAAAATATTTTAAAAAAAAAAAAAAATACCTTTTTCTACTTCTAACTTTCCTAATTACCCTCTTAACTTTTCTTTTCACTTTAGGGATTTTTCTTTTTACTTTCCTTATAGCAGATTTAGCTAAAGCTTTTCCTTTTTTTTTTACTATTGGCTTTACTTTCTTGTAGACTCTTTTTGCAGCTGCTGTTCCTTCTTTCTTTATTTTAACAAGTATTTTTTTTCTTTTTGCGGCTTCCTGCAGCATCTTCTTCACTAAAGCTTTGCCTTCTTTTGCAGAAATCTTCTTAGACTTTACTAACTTCTTAATTTCTCTCTCAGCTTCATTCTTAGTTATTGAAGCTATCTCAACACCTAAATTCAACATTTTTTTTAATGTTGTAAACATAGTACTCACCTCCGAGTTTACGAGGATCATGAAAATCCATTGGATTTTCAGGACACAGAAAACCCTTAGGTTTTCTCGTGGGTTCCGAAAATCAAAGATTTTCGTTACCTCTTTTCATTAATTACAGAAGCTATCAGCACAACAATAAGCACAAAAGCAAGGAAAAAACCTATAGTTGAAAAAAAAGGCATATCCATTATTGACAACTGATTATAAGGCATTAAAAATGCTGACGCAATCACTAAAGCAGTTATTATCAAACCAAGAGTAACCCTATTACTTGATTTATCCATCTCTACTATTAAGCTTTTTAGGTCTTTATCTATCTCTTTTATATCAGTATCTGCTTCTTCTGCTTTTCTCAAGAATAAATTAGTCTTATCAGGCAGATTGACAAAAAAATCCTTAAGCTTATTTGACTGATAAATTAATCTTTTATAAACATGTTTTGGAGATGTTTTCATCTTAATTAATTTCCTCAAAAATGGTTTAGAACTTCTTACTAATTTGAACTCAGGATCAAAACTTAAAGCAAGGCCTTCTAAAGTGACTACTGTCTTTCCAAACAATACAAAATCCAAAGGAAACCTGACTTTATGTTTATGAGCTAATGCTAAAACTTCTTCAAGCACATAGCTTATCTTTATATCATTCAAAGAAGCTGTCTGCAATGGTTTTATTATTTCTTCTAAGTCTAGTTTAAACAAAGTTAAATCTTTATCTGCCACCAAGCCCATATCAAGGAACGCATTAGTAATTTTATCTACATTGTTCTCTATTATACCGCAAAATACATCTGTACTTTTTTTTTTTAGATCATCATCAAAATAACCAACTATACCAAAATCCACAAAACTTATTACATTATTTTTCAAAACTAAGATATTTCCAGGATGAGGATCAGCATGAAAAAAACCATGTATAAATATTTGTGTAAGAACTGCATCAAAACCATTTTTTATTAATGTTCTTATATTTAGGTCCTTTCTTTTCTTCACTTCCTCTATATCATGTAACTCAACAGCATCTAAAAACTCTAAAGTCAGTATTTTTTCAGTAGTATACTCTTCATAAACTTTAGGGATGTACACTGTTTTTGAATTTTCAAAATTATTCTTGAAAATCCTTGCATTCTTTGCCTCTATCTTAAAGTTTAATTCTTTATAAGTCCATTCTGAGAACTCTTTTACAACTCCTCCAAAATTATACTCTTTTAATTTTGGAATATGTTTTTCTAAAAGATTGGAAAAATAAAACATAATATCTATATCATGTCCCATGAGTTCTTTTATATTGGGTCTTTGAACTTTAACAGCTACCTGCTCACCTGTTTTTAACTTTGCTTTATGGACCTGTGCAATAGAAGCTGCTGCAATCGGCTTTTCCTCAAACTCAGAAAAAATTTCATTTAATGGTTTCTTAAATTCGTCTTCTATTTCTCTTTTTACATCTTCAAAAGGGAATGCTGGAACTTCGTCCTGTAATTTTTCTAATTCTTTGATGTACTCAATAGGAAGAAGATCAGGTCTCAAGCTAATTATTTGTCCAAGTTTAACAAAAGCACCACCTAACTCCTGTAATAAAAGTCTTATCTTCTGAGGTTCTGCTTCCCTTTCTTTGAACTTTTCTTTTTGCAGTCTCTGATGTAATGACAGATGTTCTTTTAAGTTTAAATTCTTTATTATAAAACCAAACTCATACTTGAAAAGTGCATGAACTATCTGCTCAAACCTCTTTATATCCTTAATTTTTTTTATAATATCCATCAGTTCTTATTTAGCTAGAAAGATTATTTAAAGCTTTTGGAAATTTTAAATTTCCAAGAGCTTTAAGCTTAGAAATTGCTTGCAATTTCTCTTGTTTAAACTTTTGGTTTTAGAAAATTGAAAAACCTTGTTTTTTAGAAAGCTTTTTAAAATTTAAAATTATAAATTTTCATATGCCTCTAGCAGTAACACATGTTTTAATATCTGTAATATTAGTTGGATTGTACAGAGACTATGTTACAAAACATAAGAAGTACTTCACATTACACACACTTTTTATAGCAGGATTCTTTGGATTATTGCCAGATATAGATTACCCTATAAGAATGGTTACAAACCTTCTAAACTTAAATGTTCCATGGCTCTTTCAGCATGGAGGTATTACTCACACACCTTTCTTTGCATTATTGTTCCTAATACCTGGGTTCGTATTTTTAAAAAAAAAACAACATAAAATATCAATGTATTTCTTTGTTGCAGCTTTTGCAATAATGCTTCATTTACTCCTGGATTACCTTATAGGTGGAGGTAGATTTGAAGGTATTATGTGGTTATTTCCTTTTACATTACAAGGATGGAAAATACACTTACTAAGTTACTTTAGCATGAAAGAAATACCTATTGCATTAGATGCCTTACTCTTACTTGGTTGGTTATGGCATGAAGAAGTAAAGCACAAAATCTCTGACTTTATTTAAGAATATTTGTAGGTATTTTATTTCTTAAAACTGCATATAAAAACCTCAAAGAAGGTGTATGTTGAAAATACTTTTCAAAATCATTTAATTCGATTTTATTTCTTAATTGAGCTCTTAATTCATCATCCGACTCATACTCACTTAACTCAAAAATGTTTCCAGACCTTCCTATTTCATTCCTTGTATAATGGCTCCTTGCACGAGCATCAGAATTTCCTAATAAAGGTATTATTTTGTAACCTTCTTTTTCCAATTGTTTATTGATCTCATGTAAATCTCCTTGCAATAATTCACTACTCTTTATCATCCACAAACAATTTGAAGACACTAAATCAACAGCATCTACCACAGGAAACAACTGGTTATTAATCCTTTTTCTTTCATCTGGTGTAGCTAATCTAAACTTAATAATGTTTTTTGGTCCATGTGGATCCCATATTGTGTAAGGGTGTGCACCAATTATAATAGATCCATAATCCCTACTTAGTTTAATACACTCTTCAAGTTTTCTTCCATCTTTAGTATATTCTTCAAATTCCAAATCAGGCATTAAACTAACAACATGTAATTTTCCATTTACTCCATCTAATAATACCTCAGTCTCATAAGCCCCAACAAATCTTAAAGTTTTATCATTATAGTTTACTTGAAAGAATTTTCCATGATCACCATAGTCCAATTTTGATGCAAGATTTTTTTTTCCTTCAATCAAGTTTTTAACATTCCTGAAATCAAATTCCTTGTTATCACCTTTAGCACGGACTGTAATTGCACATAAATCAACATTATGTTTTACAAGAATATCTAATGTATCATACAAATCACTAATTGACGAGATATAAGGGTGTGTATGTAAATCTGCATTGATTTTGTTATTTGATACAACTGGTTGATTTGATACTACTGTATCTATAAAAGAACCGGGTTCTGTTTCTTTAATATATCTGAAAATTGCTTTTACTAATTCAGATGATTTCATAAGTGAAGAATACCTTAAGGATTTATAAAACTTTCTATTTGTTACTACTGTTAATTAGTAATAATATTAAATTTAGATAAGTATTATTCAATTATCTAATAATAGTTCCTTTGAACTTTTTTCCATCCAGAATATCCTTAAGGTTCTTCAGGTTTTTCCCATTAGCAATTATAACCTTTATCTTACTCTTTTTAGCTTCAATCGCAGCTAATGGATCAAACGGAACATTTAATCCAGCTTTCCATTTTCTTCCTGTAATCTTCAAAAAATCATTCCAGTTTATTTCCGTAATAGGCTTAGCGTTCTTAAACTTCTTAGGATTCTTATCATAAACATAATCAACATTTGTCAAATTAATAACAGTTTTTGCTCCCAAAGTCTTAGCCAATAAAACAGCATCTTTATCAGTTGATGTTCCAGGAAGATATCCTGCACCAATTATTACTTTTTTTTGTGTCTTAATCTTTTTAGTTGGATCATAAACTACTTTTTCATAAGAATGTCCTGAAAATACAGCTCTAACCAGCTCAGCATTCAGCCTTGTTGCCATTATACCTATCATATCATTATTCAGATTGCTCTGTTTCTTTACTTTATTGGCTTCATTAATATAATATCTGGCTATCTTCCCACCACCACATATTATTCCAACTCTTGCTTTAAGGCCAATGATTAATTTTCTAAACTGATTTAAGAAATTTACATCAATATGTTCAGGTACGATCAATGAACCGCCTAAAGATAAGATTATTGTTTTCATATTTAACTACCTAGCCCTATTAGTGTGACACCAACAATTATTAATAAAATTCCCAGCCATTTAAATTTATTCATTTTTTCTTTTAAGAATTTTATAGATAACAAACTAACCCATATATATGTTAATGAAGTTTCTGGATAAAGTACTGTAAGGTCTCCTGCTCTTAAAGCAAATATAAAAACAACAGAAGCTAAAATATACAATACAATCCCTATCATAAGATTATAATTCTTTAATAAATTCTTTATATTAAAAGAAAAATGCTCAGAACCAAATTTCATAAATAAGCTTCCAAATGCACCTATAAAAGTACCAAAAAATACAACAACCATTGCCCAAAGTTGTGTTGTCATCTGTTAAAACCTCGTTTTAACCTTGAAAATACTTTTTATTTTCATTGTATTCAACTTGTTGGATGCTTGAAAATCATTTTTGATTTTCATTGTTTACTACCTACCCCTATGAATGTAACACCTATTATCACAATAAAAACACCAACCCATTTCAACAAACTCATTGTGTCTGTAGGAAAAAATTTTGGTGAAATAATATTGACCCATATAAAACTCATAGCAACAATCGGATAAATAACAGATAGTTCTCCATGTTTTAAACATATAAGCAATATAACAGCTCCAATTCCATAAAGAACAAAACCTACAATTATACCTGTATTAAATACAACATTCCACAATCCAGGTTCTAGATTAATAACACCTAATTTCCAAGAAATCTGGGCACTAGCAGTAATAAGTGTATTAAACAACATTAAGATTATAGCCCATGTCTTTGTCTTCATTTATTCTTTTAAGAGTATTTCAATTATAGCTGCAAAAGCAGGTCTTGTAATAAATACACCTATGCTAACGCCCATTATAGTTGTTATTGCAAATCCTTTTAACAAACCAGCTCCTGCTCTCATCAATGGCAGCATTGCAACAACAGTTGTGAAATAAGATGCCATAATAATAAAGAAAGCCCTCTTAAACCTCTTTTTCCAGTCGAATATTTGTGAAACTTCTCCACTTAAAGCTTCATCAGTAATAACAATCTGATGATCTATTCCAGTGCCTACTGCTATAATTATTCCTGCAATTGCCGCTAGATCAAGATTCCAGTTAATCAATGAAGCTAATCCTAATAATAATATAACTTCAAAGATAGAAGTTAAAGCCATGGGTATTGTTACTTTTAATTTTCTATATCTTATAAAAACAACAATTGCTACTGATAATAGTGCTAATAATCCGACTAAAAGCGCATTTTTAACAAACTCTCCTCCAACAACAGGACTTACTGCATCTGTTTTTACAATATTAAGCTTAACTGGTAATGAACCTGTAATAAGTAAAGTCTGTAGTTTTTTCATATTCTTTAAAGCATTAAAAACAGCTTCATTCTGGCTGATACCTTCTCCTGAACCACTTATCTCAATATCTGTTACAGCCCTTCCTTTCAAATCTGCTCCAATATTCAGCTCATCAACTTGTACATCATCTAGGAAAAGCACTAATTTTTCACTTAAGTATTGCTGACTTGATCCTTCTTCTGCTGCAATAATATCCAACTTACTTGTTGCTTCTGCCTGTCTCTCAGCTGCTTTAGGATCCAATGCAATAGCAAATCTGAATCTACAGAACCATTGGTCTCCATTCTGGTTACAGCCCCTGTTAGGGTCTATTCCAGCGCAGTTTGCACTTCTGCATACATAAGTTATATCACTGCCTCCTAAAAACACAGTTTCATTTCCAACCTTTGCTTCAAACTTACCTTGTTTTGCTAATAAATCTCTTACTTCTTCTTCATTAGCTCCTGCTATCTCAACAATAATAAATTGTTTGCCAGTTCCTCCTAAATAAACAGGTAAGTCTGATGCTTTTCTGATAACAATATCACTTAATCCATAAACATTAAGTCTTTGCCCCATATTAAGAATCAAATCATCTAATGTTATATCATCAAGCTTTTCCTCTGGCTGTAATAAAACCCTTGTTCCACCTTGCAACTCTAATCCTTTCTTGATATTATTTTTAGGAGCATCATAAATCATTATACCTAAATCAACTGGAGCTTCTCCTGTAGTTAGTTTATATGCTTCTTTATTTGTCCTCAGAGTTATTGTCTGGTTTTTTGCTAACTGGCTTATAATATTAAAATAATCTTCAGTATCTTTTATTGGTTTATTGTTTATAGCAGTTATTCTCTCCCTTGCTACAGGTCTTGTTGTAGCTTTTGGACTTTCTATTCCTGCTAAACTTGCAGAACTGTTCTGTATGACATTCCTTATTGCAACACCCTCTGCATTAGGATGAGGATTAATAGAAAATATAGCAAGAACTAAAGCTATTAACAATACAATAACCCTGACATTTGTGAATATTTTTTTTGCTTTTCTTTTCATTCTGTATGTTCTACCTTCTTACGCTTTTTATCCAAATATAATCTTAATATTCCTACATTCTGTATCCATGTATTGATTAAGTCAATTAACAATCCAATTAACAATATAGTCATTATCTGTTTTATAACTTCAGACTGTGTAAATATTAAAGCAACACTAACTGCTATTATTGTAGTAATACTCATTGTTAATCCTGTTTTCATAGCTCCGAAGATTCTTTCCATAACAGTCCCTTCTTTTCTCTTTAACACTTTAGTAGACAATAAGATATCACTATCTACTGAATAACCTATCAACATTAAAAAAGCAGCAATTCCTGCTGTACTTAATTTTATACCTAGAAGATTTACAATAGCTAATGTAATAATAATATCGGATAAAGCTGCTAATATAACAGCAGCACTTGGAGCAACTGTCTTAAAATACAGGAAAACAACTATACCCATAAAAATAAATGCTAAAAATAAAGCAAAAAAAGCCTCTCTAAAAAAAGAGCTTCCTAACGAACTTCCAATCAACTCAATAACATACTCCTGTCTTTTTAGATTTAAATTAGATTCTATTTTATTCAGGAATGTATCTACTTCCTCGCTATCAGTAGTCTCAACATCAGCCTCAATTATAACACCAACCTGTGAACCTGCCCTGTTTAAACTTCTTACACTTACATCATTTTCTGGAAAATCTGAAGAAAGCGTATTTTGTAAATCATCTATATCAATACCTGTCACAGGTATAGTCAAAGTCATTCCACCTTTAAGACTAACACCTTTATTAAGAAAATCTCCTGTTGTAGCAGTCTGTATTCCGATCTGCACTATAGCTAATAATAATATTATAAAAGGTATTACAAGCAATTTCTTGTAATCTTTATCATATATACTTTTTATTTTACTAAGAACATTAACTTTACTCTTTTCACTTCGTTCTTCTTCCATTATAGCCCCCTTAGTTGTTCAGAGAAATGGGGTTTCATTTAAAAAGATTGTGGTTA
>CAZSMA010000020.1:0-19232 GCA_964608065.1 uncultured Methanosarcinales archaeon | reverse complement strand
CAAGCCATAAAAACTTGTCCAGTACTAGCTTCATAATTCCAAATTCTTCATCACGTGTAAGTTTTTTTTTCATATTATCACCCTAGGTAGTAACTATGACTTCAAAGTCAATAGTACGTCTTAATTCTGTGCTGCAACCCTGTGCAGCTCCACATATAACATTGGCTGTATAGAGATAATTTCCGAATTGTGTAGGGCTGTCACCTCTTACAGGATGGAATATCATAGCCCATGTATTTATCTGTCCACCTCTCATTGAGTAATCAGCTGTGCTAAATTGCATTGGCACAACACAGTTTCCTGCTGTCTGACAACTATCTCCCTCAGTGTTTGTAACATCTAGAGTATATACTAAAGTTTCAGGTTCTATATTCATAAATGCAACAATAATTTCTGTGTTTTCTCCTTGTTTAACCTCAACTTTAAATGGAGTCGTAGTAATTGGATTATCTTTTGTAGGAGGATTTGATAATTCTGTAGAACTTACTGCCACTTTAACCTTAGCTTCCATATCTGAAAAAACACCTCTTGTGAAACTCAAAGCCAAGCCTAATATAGCTATAGCTAAAATCAGAATAACAAGGAAGTTTAAGGAAAGATTTAATGATCCTTTTTCCCCCCTCATTTTATTACCTCATATTCCTTGACAATAACAACCATGAACAATACCAAAACTATTGCTCCTGTTATCATCCATGCAATTCCACTAGTAATGTCTGCATTGACCATCTTATAAAGGCCAAATGCCATAATACCAAATCCAAGCCATAAAAACTTGTCCAGTACTAGCTTCATAATTCCAAATTCTTCATCACGAGTAAGTTTTTTTTTCATGATACTCACCTCTTAATTATGTAGTAACTGTTATCATCATGTCTTTTTTGAACTCAGCACCGCCATTTGTTGCAGATGTACAACTTACTGGATCAGCTCCTGTGTCATCACAACATACTTTTGCAGTAACAATCTGTGTACCAGTACCTGGTATACTACCATCAACTGAAAGAGTCCATGTGTTTATCTGGTCTTGTGCCATTTGTGATATACCTGCATTAAATATTACAATATTTTTGATACCACTTGTACCACTAGGAGATATATCCAAACCATCACCATCTTCCATATTCAATTGGCAATATTTAGTTCCAGGTCCCATATTCATAAATGCCATTAAAATCTTGCCTCTTTCGCTTTCTCTTAATGTAATAGTGCCAGGTGCTGTAGTTATTGGGTTATCAGATGTAGGAGGATTTGAAAGCTCTTGTGCGCTTACAGCAGCTTGTGTTTTAACTTCCATCTGTTTGAACAATCCTCTCATAAAACTCAAACCAAGTCCAAGCAAGGTTATAGCTAATATCAGAATAACAATTGCATTCATTGATAAGCTTAAAGATCCTTTTTTTTTTTTTCTCATTTTTCACCTCTAATCTGTAAATGTTATAATAATATCTTTAGTATAGCTTGTACTACTTACAGTACATGTCATAGTTGCAGTCTGCAATTCAGTACCTGTTGTAGCACCATCAACATTATCAACACCAACAGTCCATTTATTAATCTGGTCTTGTTGCATATTTGTTGATGAGCTAGACCATTTTAAGTCTGCTACAACTGCACCCCCTGTATTATCAATATCTAAACTACACGAATCTTCTCCAGCATAAGTACTCATATAAGCAATAATGATTTCTCCAACTTCGCTTTTTCTTAAAGTTATATCACCTGGAGCAGTTGTTAGAACATTATCCATTGTAGGAGGATTTGAAAGCTCTTGTGCGCTTACAGCCTCATTTACTTTACCTTCCATCTGTTTGAACAATCCTCTCATAAAACTCAAACCAAGTCCAAGTAAGGTTATAGCTAAAATCAGAATAACAATTGCATTCATTGATAAGTTTAAAGAACCTTTTTTTCTCATTCTATCAACCTCTTTTTATTTTTATTAATAAATTTACTACTATTATTATACTAAAATAAAATCTTCTTCTTTATAAACCTTTCTATGATTTTCAATAATTTTCATAACATTTATAAATTGAATAAAATTCTTTAACTTAAACCCCATCTAGCTCAATGGCTAGAGCGTTCGGCTGTAGAAGCTGTTTTGATTTGTCAAAAATTGACTATTGTGATAAACAGTCAGTCGTTACCGAAAGGTTCCTGGTTCAAAACGATTGGTTACGCTCAATCGATACGCAAGGTGAGACCTAAAGTCTCACATGCTCGCTATTCGCTCGCAATCAATCTGTGAAAGTCCGGGGATGGGGATTTATAGGGATCATGAGCGCTCCATGATTCCTTTTATATTTTTCAATTTTATACACAAAATACCGTAAACTTTATAAATCAGGAGATAATATAAACGAAATACTCAAAATGTCCTTTTCTAGCCATAAGAATACCAAAATAAACGTTTGAAGCTAGATGGGGGACTATTTTGGCTTAAGCCCTATTGCCCTGGTAGTGTAGTGGCCTATCATGAAGCCCTGTCGAGGCTTCGACCCGGGTTCAACAAAAATAAGCCCAGATCTCTCTTTATTCGAAAAAAAAGGGAGGTTTTTTGAAAGTCCCGGCCAGGGCGTTTAATAATGCTAAAGGGCCGGTAGCTCAGCCTGGTGGGTAATATAAGCAACATCAAAGATGCTGCAAAAGCCCGGGCAACAGAGCACTGCACTTTTAATGCAGTGGTCGCGAGTTCAAATCATCAGATCAAAACTGGTTAGAAAGTCTCGTCCGGCCCATTTTATTTAACAAAAGAGAAAAGAAAAGAAAAAAACAATGAAAAAAAGCATTGACATAAACAAGCACATATTAGTACCTAAACACGTTAAATTAAGTGAAAAGGAGAAAACTAATCTACTTGAACTATATAATATATCTTCTAAACAATTGCCTACAATCTTAAAAAAAGATTCTGCAATAAAGGGATTAGATGCTAAGCAGGGAGATATAATCAAAATAATCAGAAAAAGCCCTACTGCAGGAGAAGCTGTTTTTTATAGAGAGGTTGTAAATGAGTAAATATTCTACTACTTTGATCAAGAAATATTTTGAAGAACAGAGTTTTGTAGAGACTGACATAGAATCTTTCAACAATTTTATAGAAAAAGCGATCCATGATATCATAGAAGAAAACAAAGAAATAGAGCCAACAATCATACCACATAACATAGACGAATTCAAAATCAAATTAGATAAGGTGTGGGTAACAAAGCCGGAGATTACTGAAGCAGACGGAAGCAAAAGGAAAATATTCCCAATTGAAGCAAGACTGAGAAAAATGACTTATGCAGCCCCATGCTATATTGAAGTTAGTTCTCATATTAATGGCGTGCAAAGGGAAACCATAACAACTGAAGTAGGAAACTTGCCTATTATGTTAAAAAGCAAATACTGCCACTTAAGTAAATCAAGCAAAGAAGAATTAATAGAAAAAGGCGAAGACCCTGATGACCCGGGGGGATATTTTATAATCAATGGAACTGAGAGAGTACTAATCAACATAGAAGATCTTGCTTCTAATATAATGCTTGTTGAAAAAAAAACAGTAGGTGTTACAGATTATACTGGAAAATTATTCTCTGAACGAGGTTCATTCAAAATTCCACATACTTTGGAAAGAATGAAAGATGGAGTGTTTTACTTAACTTTCACAAGAGTCAAAAGAATCCCTATTGTGATTGTAATAAAAGCTTTAGGTTTATTAAAAGATGAAGACATCATGAAATTTGTAAGTTCAACAAAACAATATGACGAGATCATCATTAATCTTTATGAGTTTGTTGATATAAATACAGAAGAAGAAGCATTGGATTGGATTGCAAAAAAGATAGGCATCACTCAGTCAAAGGAAATAAGGATTGATAGGATGCGTGAAATATTAGATAAATATTTGCTGCCTCATTTAGGGATAAAAAAAGAAGATCGTGTCTTCAAATCTTACAATCTATGCAAGATGGTTAAAAAATATTTGATGGTGGCTAACGGAGAAAAAAGATTAGATGATAAAGATCATTACATGAATAAAAGATTAAAAACATCTGGTGATTTATTAGCAGATTTATTCAGAGTAAACTTAAAAGTTCTTATCGGAGATTTACTATACAATTTCCAAAGGATTGTCAAGAGGGGCAAGTTCCCATCAATCAAGGTTATTATCAGAGACAAGCTGTTAACATCAAGGATCTATAGCAGCATGGCAACAGGTTCTTGGGTTGGCGGCAGAAAAGGAATTTCTCAAAGAATTCAAAGATTAAATTTTCTCGAAACTCTTTCTCATCTTCAGCGTGTTGTTTCACCACTATCAGCTTCTCAGGAAAATTTTGAAGCTCGTGAACTACACTGCACACATTTAGGAAGATTATGTCCGATTGAGACTCCAGAAGGTACTAATATTGGTTTAAGAAAGAATCTTGCATTACTAGCAAGTATTAGTAAAGATTCTAATGAAGATGAAATAATAAAGCAACTAAAAAATATTGGGTTAAAAACTGTAAAATAAAAAAAAAAAAAAAAAATGACAGAAGTATTTGTAAACGGAAAATTTATAGGAAATGTTGATAATGGTAAAACTTTTTTTAAGTCAGTAGTAGATGAAAGAAGAAAAGGTGTTGTTGATCCTAATCTTAATATTCGTTATGATGAAGAAAATAATGAAGTATATGTAGAAAGCAATCGTGGCAGAGTAAGAAGACCATTGATAGTTGTTAAAAACGGAAAGCCTTTATTCACAGAAAAGCACATCATGCAGTTAGAAAAAAATGAAATAGCATGGCACGATCTGGTTGAAAAAGGAATTATTGAATATATAGATGCTGCTGAAGAAGAGAACTCTTTAATTGCATTTTATGAGAAAGACCTGACACCAGAACACACACATCTGGAAATTTCTCCATTATCAATGTTGGGCTTAATCACTTCTTTAGTCCCATATTCTAATTTTAATCAATCAACAAGGTTAAACGCAGGTTCTAAAAACCAAAAACAAGCTGTTGGTTTCTATGCCACCAACTTTTCTATAAGGATGGATATGGATGTTAACCTGCAGTTTACACCTCAAGTACCTATTGTAAAATCAATAATGCATGATATTTCAAATTATGAAAAACATCCTGCTGGTCAGAATTTAGTTGTAGCTGTAATGAGTTATGAAGGATATAACATAGAAGACGCAATAATCCTCAACAAAGGATCTATTGATAGAGGGATGGGCCGTTCTTGTTATTATAGACCAAGCATAGCAGAAGAACTAAGATATTCTGGTGGGTTAGTAGATGAGGTCAGTATTCCTGACAAGGATGTTAAAGGATATAAAAGTGAAAAAGACTATAAATATCTTGAAGAAGACGGCATAATCTATCCTGGTGCTAGGGTTAATGAAGGCAATGTAATTATCGGTAAAACTTCTCCACCAAGATTCTTAAGCAGCTTGGATGAATATAGCCTGGCTTCTACTGTAAGAAGAGAGTCTTCTGTTTCAATAAGTCATGGTGAAAAAGGTGTTGTTGATTTTGTTCTAATCACAGAGAATTATGAAGGCAATAAGCTAGTACAAGTAAGAGTCAGAGATGAAAGGATTCCTGAAATTGGAGATAAATTCACAAGCAGGCATGGACAAAAAGGTATTGTTGGTTTGATAGTACGTGCAGCAGACATGCCTTTCTCAGCAACAGGCATTATACCTGATGTTATATTCTCACCCCATAGTATTCCTAGCAGAATGACTATAGCGCATTTACTGGAGTTATTAGCAGGCAAGGTAGGAGCATTATCAGGAAGGTATATTGATGGAACAACTTTTGATAGTGAACCAGAAGAAAAATTAAGAGAAGAATTGCTTGAAGCAGGATTTAGAGACAATGGAACTGAAACATTATACAATGGTATGACAGGACAGCAGCTTAAAGCAAGAATTTACGTTGGTAATATGTATTATTTAAGATTAAAGCATATGGTAGCAAACAAAATACATTCCAGAGCTCGTGGTCCAATACAATTGCTTACAAGACAGCCAACAGAAGGTAGAGCAAAAGAAGGCGGCTTAAGACTTGGAGAGATGGAAAAAGATACTTTTGTAGCTCACGGAGCATCATTATTATTAAAAGAAAGATTTGATTCAGATAAAACTGTAGTACCTTTATGCGAGAACTGCGGTATTATAGCAATAAGGGATGAATACAAGGATAGAAGCTACTGCCCTGTTTGTGGAGACAATACAACTATAACTAATATAGAACTGAGTTATGCTTTCAAACTTTTACTGGATGAATTGAAAAGCTTAGGAATATATCCTAAATTGATTTTAAAAAATAAATACTAATAAAACAAAAAATGGCAAAGAAAGAAAAAACAAAAAATGAAGAGAAAGAAGAGAAACCTATAGTAAAAGAAGCTACAAAAGAAGTTAAAGAAGAGAAGAAGAAAGAAGTAGAAGAGAAAGAAGGGAAAGAAGAGAAACCAGTAAAAAAAGAAGCTAAAGCAGCTAAAGAAAAAAACGAAGACAAAGCAGAGAAAGATAAAAAAAGAATTGAACCTTATGAACAGTCAATTTACAAACAGGTTAAAAGCATTATTTTCGGAATGTTAAGTCCTAAATTAATTAAAAAGATGGCTTCTGCTAAAGTTGTTACTCCTGAGCTTTATGATAAAGAAGGTTATCCTGTTGACGGTGGATTAATGGATATAAGATTAGGAGTCATTGATCCAGGATTAAAATGTAAGACATGCGGAAGCAAGCTAAAAGAATGTGTTGGTCACTTTGGATATATCGAACTTGCCAGACCAATAGTCCATATTAAATTTGTCAATGTTGTATTAACATTATTAAGATGTACATGCCGTGAGTGTGGAAAAATATTGATTCCAAAAAACAAAATCGGAGCTTATGTTGAGACCCTCAATCAGATTGAAAAAGAACTGGGTGTAGAAGCAAGAAGAATAAAGGTTAAAGATATTATTTCAGGATTGAAAACAGCAAATAAATGTCCTTATTGCAAAACCAGACAGCAAAAAGTCAAGATAGAAAAGCCAACTACTTTCTTAGAAAATGAAAAAAGGCTAAGCCCTATAGAAGTAAGGACAAGGTTAGAGAAACTTTCTGATGAAGACGCTGAAATTTTTGGTTTAAAGCAAAACTTTGCAAGACCAGAGTGGATGGTATTAACAGTCATGTCTATCCCTCCAGTTACAATGAGACCTTCTATCACTCTTGAATCTGGTGAAAGAAGTGAAGATGACCTTACTCATAAACTTGGAGACATAGTAAGAATAAACCAAAGATTATTTGAAAACATTAACGCAGGAGCTCCTGAAATAATTATCGAAGATTTATGGGATCTATTACAATATCACATAACTACATTCTTTGATAATAATGTTGCTCAGATTCCACCAGCTCGTCATAGGTCTGGTCAGCCATTAAAAACAATTACTGAAAGAATAAAATCAAAAGAAGGTAGAATTAGACATAATTTAGCTGGTAAAAGAACTAATTTCTCTGCTAGAACAGTTATCAGTCCTGATCCAAGATTAAAACTTAATGAAGTTGGTGTTCCATTTGAAATGGCAACTAACTTAACAATTCCTGAAAAAGTAAATGAATGGAATACTGAATACTTGAAAAAATTTGTTGAAAACGGACCAAAAAAATATCCTGGAGCAAACTACATAATAAGACCTGATGGAAAAAAGAAAAAAATAACAGATGAAACAAAAGAAGCAAATATAGAAGAGCTGCAGCCAGGCTATGTGGTTGAAAGACATATAATGAACGGAGACATAACTATATTCAACAGACAGCCAAGCCTTCACAGGATGAGCATGATGTGCCACAGAGTCAGGGTATTGCCAGGAAAAACATTAAGATTCAATCCTGCAGTTTGTCATCCTTATAATGCTGATTTTGATGGAGATGAGATGAACTTACATATTCCACAAACAGAGGAATCAAGGGCAGAAGCAGAAATTTTAATGGAAGTCCAGACCCAGCTTATCAGCCCAAGATATGGTCTGAGTGTTATGGGTTGTGTCCAGGACGGAATTTCTGGAAATTATTTATTAACCAAAGAGCTTAAATTCCCAAGGGAAGAAGCTATAGATATACTCTTTAAAGTAGGAGTTAATGATTTTTCAATGTTATCAAGAAAATCAGAGATTGATGGAAAAGAGATATTCAGCATGTTGTTGCCTGAAGATTTTAATTTTAATGGGAAATCACGTGATGGAAGCAATCTTGTAATAAAAAATGGTATGATCCTAGAAGGAGTTATGGATAAGAACAGTCTTGGAGAAGAAGCTGGTTTATTGTTAAGGGAATTACATAAAAAATATGGTCCTGATATGACAATAGATCTTTTAGAAAAAATGTTCAAATTAGGAATAGAGGTCTTGTTAAGAACAGGATTCACTACGAACATATCTGATACCGACCTTCCAGAAGAAGCTAAAAACATGATTAAAGATGTAATGAGCAAAGCAAATGAGGATGTAAAAAATTATATTGAATCTTATGAGAAAGGCGATTTAGAAACATTCCCTGGTAAGACAGTCAAAGAAACATTAGAGCTTAAAATTTTAGAAGTTCTTAATAAAGCAAGAAACAAAACAGGAGCAATAGTAGCAGAGCATGCAGATAAGACAAGCCATACAATAATAATGGCTGATTCAGGTGCTCGTGGAAATTTGCTTAACTTAGCCCAGATGGCTGCCTGCGTTGGACAGCAGGCTATGAGGGGTAAAAGAATAGAAAAAGGTTATAAAGACAGAACTCTGGCTAATTTCAAGAGAGGTGATTTAGGGCCAGAGGCACACGGCTTCATAAAAGACGGATTCAAAAGTGGTTTAAAGCCATGGGAATTTTTCTTTGGTGCAATTACAGGTAGGGACAGCCTGATGGATACTGCATTACGTACACCAAAATCTGGTTACCTCTACAGAAGATTAGCCAATGCAATGCAGGATTTAAAAATTGAGTATGATCACACAGTAAGGGACGCATCAAGGAAAATAGTACAGTTCCAATATGGTGAAGATGGGATAGATGTTTCAAAATCCCTGAAAGGAACAATTAATGTTAAAGAAATAATTGAAAGCGTGAAATAATATGGAAAAACTATTCAAAGAATACGAAGAAAAGATTCCAAAAAAATTATTGGATGAAGTTAAAGCAAATATCCCAAAACAGATACCTCAGGCTAGATTAAAGAGAATCTTAGACAAGTTACTGGAAGAATACAATAACACTAAAGTTGATCCAGGAGAATCTGTTGGATTAGTAAGCGCAGAGTCTATTGGAGAGCCAGGTACACAGATGACCCTGAACACATTCCATTTCGCTGGTGTTGCAGAGATGAATGTCACAATGGGTTTGCCTAGGATTATAGAGATCCTGGATGGCAGAAAAAATATAAAAACACCAATGATGGAAATATATCTGAAAAAACCTTACAGCAAAGGTAAAGATATAAGAGAGATTGCAGCTTATATCAGAGAAACAAAGCTTAATGAATTAATAAAAGAAATTTCAATAAATATAGCAGACTCAAACATAGAATTAAAGCCTAATGAGCAAAAGATTAAGGAACTTAAGATTACAGAAAACACATTGTTAAAATCAATATCTGCAAGTATGAAAGGCATTAATGTAAAAAGAAAAAAAGAAAATATAGTAATAAAATTCAGAGGAAAAGAAGAAAGCCTGAACGAACTTTATAAGTTAAAGGAAAAAATAAAAGGAATATATATCAAAGGAGTAAAAGGAATAACACAGGTTCTGCCTGTAAAAAGAGAAGATGAATTTATCATAATCACAGCAGGTTCTAATCTAAAGGCGGTTTTAGAGCTTGAGTATGTTGATGCTACAAGAACAATTACAAATAATATATTTGAAATAGCAGATGTCCTTGGAATAGAAGCTGCTAGACAAACAATAATCAATGAAGTGTTTAAAGTTATAGAAAGCCAGGGGCTTAATGTAGATGTAAGGCATATAATGCTTGCAGCAGATACTATGAGTATTTCAGGGTTAGTTAGAGGTATTACACGTTATGGTGTAGTAAGTGAAAAAGCTTCAGTACTGGCAAGAGCCTCTTTTGAAACACCTATAAAGCACATAATAAACGCAGCAATAGTTGGAGAAGAAGATAAGCTGAATTCAGTTATAGAAAATGTAATGCTGAACCAATCAGTTCCAGTAGGTACAGGACTTCCAGGACTAATCACTAAAATAGCTAAGGAGGAGTAAAACAATGGCTGAGAATATAGCAGGAGAGATAAGAAAAAAATTAGAAGAGAAAAAAATAATTATCGGAACAGAGAATACTATCAAGAACTTGAAACTGGGAAAAATAGAAAAAATTTATGTTACTAAAAATTGTCCAGAAGATGTAAAAGAAAATATTAACTATTATTCTAAATTAGGAAAAGCTAAATTAGTTAATTTAAAGTACACTAACGAGGAATTAGGTGTTATTTGTAAAAAACCATTTTCTATTTCTGTAGCATCTCTTATCAAATGTCAAAAATTTTCCGAAAAATGAAAATTTTTGATCATACTAAAAAATCCAAAAGATTTTTGGTATCCCAGAAATCTGCAAAGCAGATTTCTCAGGATGCTCAAAAACCACTGTACACGTTTGCGATAAGCAATATTCCACCCATCCATGATGGGCGGTTTTTGACAGAATGACAAAGATAAAATATGATATTAACATAATGAAATATATGTCTCTTTTTGAGACTCTAACACAGAGCAAATTAAAGGACTGCATTGTTAATGAAGATAGGACTATATTTATAGTTGAAGAAAATCAGATTGGAAAAGCAATCGGAAGAAAAGGAATCAATGTAAAAAAAATAGAAAACATTCTTAATAAAAAAATAAAAATAGTTGAATTTAATTCAAACCATTTACAGTTTATACAGAATTTTATTTATCCTTTAAAAGCAAGGGAAATCAAAGAAGACAATAAAATAGTTACAATTACAGGTTCAGATACTAAAACAAGAGGATTGTTGATAGGAAGAGAAGCTAAGAATCTGAATAATCTTAAATCAATTGTCAAAAGATATTTTGATATAGACAATATAAAGGTTGTTTAAACCACAAGATTTAAAAATAAAGACTTAATCCTCAATATAAAAAATGAGTAAGAAATCTCGCGGATTGAATTCTGCAAAGAAATTGAAGAGAAGAAGGAAACAAAGTAGATGGAGCAGTAAATGGTTCATAAAAAGAGCACTGGGTTTGAGAAAAAAAGCAGACCCTTTAGAAGGTTCTTCAATGGCTAAGGGCATTGTCCTAGAAAAAATACAATTAGAAGCTAAACAGCCTAATTCTGCTATGAGAAAATGTGTCAGGGTTCAACTTATTAAAAATGGCAGACAAGTTACTGCTTTTATTCCAGGAGATGGAGCAACTAAACTAATAGATGAGCACGATGATGTTCTTATTGAATGTATTGGCGGAAAGATGGGTCGTGCCAAGGGCGATATTCCTGGAGTTAGATGGCAGGTTATAAAAGTTAATGATCAAAGCTTAAATGCATTATTAAGAGGAAAAGTGGAGAAAGCTAGAAGATGATTGAAATAAAAGCATTCAACAGATGGGGTACAAAAGACATTAAAGTAATAGACCCTGGATTACAGAATTATATAACCTTGGCTCCAAAGTTTGTTCCTAAGACAGGAGCAAGATATGCTGGTTCAAGATTCCATAAAAGCAAAATCTTTATTGTTGAAAGACTGATAAATAAAATAATGGTTTCAGGACATAAAGGTAAAAAACATTTTAAATCAAGTTTTCATATAACAGGTAAATCCAACACAGCTTACAACATAGTGGAAAAGACATTTAGATTAATAGAATCAATAACAAAGGAAAATCCAATAAAAGTTTTTGTCAAAGCTTTGGAAAACTCTGCTCCAAGGGAAGAACTCATCACAATTGAATACGGTGGAGCCCGTTATCCAAAAGCTGTTGAATGCAGCCCTCAGAGAAGGGTAGATGTCGCATTAAGATACATGGTTCAGGGAGCGTATCATTCTTCTTTTAACAGAAAAAAAAAGATAGAAGAAACACTGGCAGATGAGATTATTTCTGCCTTTAACCTAAACAGCACTTCAAACGCAATAGCAAAGAAGTTTGAAGTTGAAAGACAAGCTGATTCTGCAAGATAAAAAAAAAATGGGAAAATCAATTAAAAAACTCTACAGAAGCAATAAGAATAGGATGATTGCTGGAGTCTGTGGAGGTCTAGGAGAATACTTAAATGTCGACCCCACACTTGTAAGATTGATATTTGTTGCTTTAGTTCTATTCACAGGAGTTGCTCCTGGAATATTAGCTTATATAATCTGGTGGATTGTTGTTCCTAAGAAATAAACCATAAACTTTAAATATATCTATAGTTCTATTAAACTTAATATAATTAAAATAAACGAGGTGATACTATGCATAAATGTCCTACATGGTGTGGATTAGTGGCTTTGATAATAGGTGTTTTATACCTAGGCCAAGATTTAGGTTGGTGGGCATTCTGGACACTGAATTGGTGGACATTAGTCTTCTTACTGTTCGGAATTAAGTTCCTATCGCACACTGGAAAAAAGAAATAATTTTTATTTTTTCCAACTTTAGTTGGTGCCGAAAAGCTTTGCTTTTCGAGCATTTTTTATATTTTAAAATCAAATTACAATAATTTTTATATAGTTATTAATTCTAGCTGATTTAATATGAAAGAAACAGTGTGTATAGAAAAAGGAGAAGAAACATATGAAACTACAAAAAGGTGTTTGTCTAAATTGAACTTTAAAGTTAAAAACAAAAAAGTTCTAATAAAGCCAAACTTAACAATTAATGCTCCATCTCAAAAAGGAATCACAACAGATGTTAATGTCTGTAAAGCAATTATTGAAAGATTAGAAAATTGTGAAATTACAATAGGAGAAAGCGGTATTGATACTGATGAATGTTTTGAAGATCTAGGTTACAATAAATTAGCTAAAGAGTTTAATGCTAAAATTGTAAATTTTAATAAAGATACAATAGTGAAAAAAGAAGTAAAAAACCCTTTAGCACAAAAAAAAATACAGATAGCAAAAACATTATTAGAATCTGAATATGTGATAAGCGCAGCAAAGCTTAAGATTCATTCTTTAGCACAAGTCACATTATCAATAAAAAATATGTTTGGCTGTGTTCCAAAAAGAATCAATAAATTAAAGATACATCCCTTGATAAATCACGCAATAGTTGATATTTTACAAGTACGTTACCCTGATTTTTGCATTATTGATGGAATCATTGGCAATCAAAGAGATGAGTGCAGATCTGACCCAATAAAAGCAGGATTAATTATTGCTGGAAAAGACGCAATAGCAGTTGATAGTATAGCAACAATGTGTATGGCAATAAATCCAAATGAAATCAGACATATTAATAATGCCATTAGTGTTTTTGGAAAAAAAGATATAGAAGTTATTGGAGAAAAAATCGAAGACGTTTCTAAAAATTTTGACAGAGGAATTAGATTAAGCACAAAAGTAAGATACTTGTGTGAAGGAGTTCTAAGTTATTGTTACAGGAATGTTTTTAATAAATAATCAAACATTCTTAAACTTAACACCATAGACATAAACATATTTCCATGCAAACCCTTGCTTTCTTACAACACCAACATTAAATCCAGCATCCCTGAATATTTTTTTCACTTTAGTATCATCAGACAACCAGTCAATATTTGGGATTATATCAAAGAATTTATCATAATCAACAAAGCATATCTTAGCTCCAGTTTTAAGCCTTTCATTTATCTCTGTAAGAATCTTTTTAGTATTTCTTAGATATCCTAAAGTTCCAACTGAAACCACAGCATCTATTTTTGGCACACTAGGATGAACTCTGTGATGGTGCTCTAAATCATGCAATACAGTAACATGATAATGTCCTTTCTTGCTTAATCTTTTTTTTGCAATCTTTATATCACTCTCAGAAATATCTGTTGCATAAATCCTTCCTTTTTTACCCACCTCTTCAGCAAGACACATAGTCAATGTTCCTACATTGCATCCAAATTCCAAAACCCTTTTACCTTTAATACTCCCTAACAAACTTATGATTTCTTTTCTGACTTTCTTTGGTAATGATATACTCTCAGTCCATAAAACTAGATTAGCTAATAGATTGTTTGTATTTCTTACAGCTTTAGGGTCATAGTACATCTCAAGTAAAAAATAAACAGGCAGACCCATCAGTAAAAATGATGCTCCTAATGTTATTATGTTTAATGCATTCTTTGTCAAAATAAACCATATAATCATTAAACCAACAAAAAATAAAGTAACTATAAAAGGACCTATTTCTCCAAAAGGAGCTTTATAATATCTCTTCAGATGTGGTTTTTTATTTCTTAGTATGATGACACTCATCAAAACAAGGGAATATAATACTAATAATATTGGAACAAGTAGATGCAATAATGTTACATAAGAACCAACACCAATAAATACAAATATCATGCTTACTACTGTCTGGAAAATTATAGCTTTGTGAGGTGTATGATACTTTGGATGAATTTCACTTAAATGTGGAAGAAATAATCTGTCTTTTGCCATTGAAAGCACTAATCTTGGTGAACTTACAACCCAGTCAGCCACACTGCCAATTATTGCCAAATATACTAATAATCTGAATATCATCTCACCTATATTGCCATAATGTACTTTTGCAATATCAGTAACAGGACTTGTTGACTGTCCTAAAGTCTGCCACCCAACACTGCTTATAGAAGCTATGACAAAAATCAAAGATATTATCGCTATGATTATTGTGCCGTAAATAATAGCTTTAGGCATTACCTTTTCTCCGTTTTTAGTCTCTCCTGCCAGGAAAGTGGGAGATTCCCACCCAAAAAAAGTCTCTGCAATAAAGAATATAGCTAACAATATGAGAAATTTAGGATAATAGAAAAAAGGCTGAAAATTTGAAGCATTAAACTTGATTAAACCAGGAACTATTAATCCTCCTAATGTAAGTAATGTTATAAATGCAAATGTGACAAGCATCACAGCACTGACCTTCATACCTCTGTAAGCGATTATATTAAACAATAATATGAATATCGCAGAAATAATAATCACAATAACAGGGCTTCTAAAAGGAATCAAATAAGAGATTGCTCCAACTATAAGCATAGCTATTGTTATATTTCCAGCTATCAATGTCATCCACCCTATTACAAACGAAGGAAATCTTCCATAAGCATGCTTTGCAAATTCATATGTTCCTCCGGCAGTTGGAAACATTGAACATAGTTCACCAAAACACATTGCAATGTATATAGCAACTATTGACAATACAGCCCATGAGACCAAAGAAGCAGCACCAGCATACTTAGCCCCTAATGCAGGCAGAAAGAATATACCAGTACCCATTATAGAATTGATTACTATCAGCAGAATAACCTTATAGCTTAATACTCTCTTTAACTCAGTCATAACAATTGTTTTATGTTAGTTTGTATTTAAAAGATTTTGTCTATTTCAGAGTAGTAAAGTTTATAAATTAAGTTTTGCTTTCACTATTTTTATGAGAAATTTTGCATTAGTCGTTACATCAGAAAGTAAGGAAAACAGGTTTATCGATTACTTCTCTTTTTTGGATAAACGTTATTCTGTAAAAAAAATAAAAATTCAAGACAATGAAATAAAAACAGACGCCAACTTAGTCCTTGTTGATTTGAATGTATTCTATGAGGAAGGGAAGTATGAATCTATACTGGGCTTATTGGAAAATACTACCTCTAAAATCGCTTTTATAGATATCTATGAAAAAAGACTATTGCCCCCTTTTTTTTTAAGGTACTTGTTAGATTATGCAACTGAGAAAAACGTTGATGCTGCTTACTTTATGTTTGATAAGCTTCCAGGTCCTATATGCTTTGATGAGACAAGAGTTGAATCAGCAAAAAATAAGTTTGAAAAAGATATAGGTAATTTTATTGAAATCATGTTAAAACACCATAATACAGATTCTATGCTTGAAGAAGCAGTAAAAAAAATACCTAACACCCATCTTCAGTTCAGCAATTATAATATAAAGCATAAAATATAAATATAAACACTTATTCTAAAGCATAGGGGGAATTATGGAAACTAAACTAAAAGTCAAATTATTAAGACATACTGCTGATCCTGAGGATTTGATAGCTACTGCAGCACGTCTTTGCTATAGTAAATCTGAGATTGATGAGTTGTTTGAAAAAATGACTCATGAAAAATCCATTGAGTTATTAAAAAAACTTGTTGAGATGGGACATGAGAGTCCTACCGAACATGCTGTTTTTACTTTTGCTGTTGAAGGTATATCAAGAGCTTTAACACATCAGTTAGTAAGGCACAGAATAGCTTCTTACTCACAGCAAAGCCAGAGATATGTTAAAGGCTCTGACTTCAAATATATAATTCCACCAAGTATAAAAAATGATAAAGAAGCAAAAGAAAAGTTTGAAAAAATAATGGAAAACTTAGCAAAAGAATACGATGAATTAAATAAAATAGCTCCAAATGAAGATGCTAGATTCATTTTACCAAATGCAGCTGAAACAAAAATAATTATCACAATGAATGCTCGTTCTTTGAAGAACTTCTTTATACACAGATGCTGTGAAAGAGCACAATGGGAGATAAGAGAATTAGCAGATGAAATGTTAAAGTTATGCAGGAATGTAGCTCCAGAATTGTTTGGAAACATAGGTCCAAACTGTTATCATCTAGGTCATTGTACAGAAGGAAAGATGACATGCGGCAAAATTGCTGAGATTAAAGAGAAATACAAAAATTTAAAGTAAGATGAAAAAATTAATAGTAATAGAAGGTTCTGACGGCTCTGGTAAGTCTGTTCAAAGTAATTTATTAGCTAAAAGATTAAATGCTTCTGTGATTGAGTTTCCCCAATATTATAAAACAGTTTTTGGAAAATTAATAGGACAATATCTTAATGGAGAACTCAAACTAAACCCTTATGCAGCTTCTTTATTGTATGCTTGGGACAGATTAGAAGCAAGAGAACAAATATTAGATATGTTAAGAAAATGTAATGTAGTTGCAAACAGATACATTGCTTCTAACATAGCACACCAGGGAGCAAGATTAAGCAGAAAAGAACAACAAAAATTCATTAAATGGCTGGAAAACATTGAATTTAAAGAAAACAAGATGCCCAGGCCTGATTTAACTTTTTATCTTTATGTTCCAATTGATGTTGCACAGCAATTAATCTTAAAAAAAGATAAAAGAGAATACCTAAAGGAAAAAAAGAAAGACATCCATGAAAAAGACATTGCTTACTTAAAAAAAGTTGAAGCAATCTACAAAAAATTAAGCAAAAGCAAAGATTGGGTTCTGGTCAACTGCGTTAAAGACGGAAAAATAATGACAAAAAAAGAAATACATGAATTAATATGGCAAAAGGTGAAACAATGGAACAAAAATGCTTAGTTGTGTCAAGAACAGATTTATTCGGAGAAAACAATGAAAAATTCTTTAATGGTTTTATGAAAAAGGAGAATAATGATTTTGAAAATATAATCAACAATAAAAAAACATTCTTATTAAGAAAAACAACATCAGAAGATCAAAAAATACCTTGTGAAGATGACCCAAGCTTCCAGCAGATTATCCCCTACATCGTATTCAAGCATAAAGATAAGATCTTTGTCTACAAAAGACTTCCAAAAGCAGATGAGCAAAGGCTGCATGACAATTATTCTATTGGTGTTGGAGGCCATATCGACAAAGCTGATCTGGACAATGAAAACTACATAGTTGAAGCTATGAAAAGAGAGTTTAATGAAGAAATGCTTTATAATGATGATTTCGATTTAAAAATTATTGGTTATATCAATGATGACTCTAATGATGTTGGCAAAGTCCATTTTGGAGTTGTTTTTCTAGTAGAAGGCTCTAGCCCTAATATTGAAGTCAAAGAAACAGACCAGTTACAAGGACAGTTAATGTCAAAAGAAGAAATAACTCCAGAAATAATTGAAAACTTTGAAACATGGAGCAAGATAGCTTTTGATAATGTTAAGGAACTTCTCTAATAAAAACCGAAAACTTTATATATGATATACATATATACTATAGTATAAACTTATATGGTGTTAAAAATGCTAAAACAAGTATTACATTACCCAAGGTTGGATACAATATTGAATGTGGAAAACATTATTAGAAGTACTAAAGAACCTTTATCTAAAAATGAGATAGATAGGAGATTAAAAAAAAAAATAATGAGACCAACTCTAAACACAATACTATTATATCTAGAAAAAAGTGGAAAAATAGCTTTATTAAAGGAAGGTATAATCTGGATTTATAGAGAAGATATTAGTGAAAAGCTTAAATTAAAGCTTAAGAAAGGAATTACTGTGATGTAAATGGATAAAGAAGTTATTGTTAAATTTGATCAAGAAGCATATCATGAATATAAAGAATTACAGGAATTTGTTGCTAAAGGAGAAATTGCAAGGAAAAAGCCAACATACTCTCAATTATTGTCCTCTATCAATAATGCCCTGAGAAACATAAAATCAAACCCATCTCACGGGAATTTAATTCCAAGAAAATATATCTCTAAGAGCACAATACAAAAATATGGGACTGATAAAATATTAAGAGTTGAATTAGTTGGCTACTGGAGATTATTATATACTTTAATAGGGGATGAAGTTAGGATTATAGCATTTATCTTAGAGTTCATGGACCATAATAAATACAATAAAATATTCGGTTATAAAAAGAAATGAAAACACTATTCATAGAAGCAAAATACAAAGGAAACCTCAATCTAACTAAGATTCCATTAAACAAATTACCGAATAAAATAGGATTAATCAGCTCTGTACAATTCTCAGACCATTTACCAAAAATAAAATCCTTCCTGGAAAAAAATAATAAAAAAGCTTTCTTAGAAAAAGCAAAGCAAAAATACAAAGGACAAGTTCTAGGTTGTGATATAAGCTCAGCTTTAAAGATTGAAAAAAAAGTTGAATGTTTCCTTTATATTGGAGATGGAACATTCCACCCATTAGGTGTTGCAATGAAAACAAAAAAGAAAGTTTACACTTTCAATCCAGTTGGAGACACATTCTCAGAAATCAATGAAAACCAAATCAATAAACAAAAAAAAAAAAAAAAAGGAAAGCTAGTGAAATTTTTATCATCAAATAACATCG
>CAZSMA010000019.1:19253-19451 GCA_964608065.1 uncultured Methanosarcinales archaeon | reverse complement strand
ACCATTTCTTTACTAATGGATTCAGTATATGTTTAACCTGTTCTTCATTGTAAGGCTTGTCAATGTATGTTATCATATGGAGAATTGAGTAGACTATAAGGGTTTAAATAGGTTGTGTTGGAAGGAAGAAGAAAAAAAAAAAAAAAAAAAATATTTTATTTTGTTAAATATTTTTTAAAAGTCATGGAGAAAAAGAGT
>CAZSMA010000019.1:0-19243 GCA_964608065.1 uncultured Methanosarcinales archaeon | reverse complement strand
TGAAAGGTTAAAAGGGGTATAGTATATACGCCAAGAGTTCTTGGGGAGATAAAATGTCAATTGATAATAAGTTAAAAGAATTAGAAACTTTTGGTAGATTTTTCTTTGATCAAATTATTAGAAGGATTAAGAAGGGTAAGGAAATTGTTTTTCCTGAAATTGGAATTGTAGAACCATTCTCAGATGATGAAGAAAAATTCGTAGAGATTTTAAAAGCCAGGAAAAGCATTTTTGAGTACAAATTCGAAGAAAAATATGGCGATTTAGAGATTCCAGGTAATCAACAGAGATTTGATACTGAGCACAAAAAGGAGTTTGGAGAAGATGATAAAAAATATGACGCATTATTAAGAAAAAAAATAGAGAAAGACACGGATGGAATTTATATAAATGATACAAATACAGTAAAAATTAATAAAAAGATCATTGAGGATTATCAAAAGGTTTTGGATGCACTAACTCATGAGCTATTTCATGCTATTCGTAGACAGATTCAGCCAACGAAAGATGATAGAGATCCAAAATATATTTCTGAGTTTTTTTCACAATTGAACATAGTTGCATTACACAGTATTTTAAAGAGTAAGAAGCAATACAAAAATGAATACAAAATTACTGAAACTTTGATAGAAAAGCTTCGTAATAATAATTTAAATACCCTAGAAGAAGGGTTATTTTATCTAAAAGAACTTAAAAGTGACTTCGAGAATATAGATGGTCGTTTCCATAAATATATTGAACTGACAATGTCAACCCTATGTGACAGGAATAATTATTCTGATAAAGAGCACTATAAAAATCGTGATGAATGGAATAAAAACAATTACGAACTTAGCAGTTTGATGTATAATCTTCACGATAATCTGATTAAATATACTAATGTTCTAAGCTTGATGATTAGCACAGTTAAAAGTTCATTTGAAGCAAGGTCAGATACTATATTATCCTTAATGAATCATTTGAGTCCTTTTTTACCTAAAACTAAATTAACAAATGAAGAAAGAGAAGAGATAAGAAAAAAACTAAACAATACCATAGAAAAATATAAAGAAGCGCTCAAAGAGGATGTATGGAAAGCAAGTATGGAAAGTGAGGGGGATCAAGATAAATTTTACAGCATAGGAAAGATTACAATTAGTGAAAACTATTCCAAATTAAGAAAAAAATGGCCTAAAGTACTTTTTTATTCACAAGAAAAAATTGAAGATATATATATTAAAGAAATAAAGGAGGAAATACGTAAAATAAAAGTCTAATAAATCACAACCCTTCACACTTCTCAATCCAATTACAAAACTCACACTCTTCACCTGGTTCTGGAATAGGTCCTTCTAGAACTTTTATTGCTTTTTTCCAGATATTTTCTGCATTTTTAACATTAATATCCATCTTTACTAAATCTGTGTTGAAAACTACATTTCCTTTTTTGTTGACTTCTTTTGGATGATAGAATATAAGATAAGCATAGTCTTCTGTTTCATAATTGTTTTTTCTTAATAGGTAATTGTATATATCTAACTGATTCTGGTAATGTTTATGTGTGTCTTCTTTTAAAGGAAAGCCTCTTGTTTTATAGTCTAAAACTATAAGTTTCTTTTTTTTTACAAGTATATTATCAACTGCCCCTCTTAATGTATTATCGTTTTCTTTGTATTGTATTCCTTTAAAGTTGCTTCTCCATATTTTTAATAGTTGTTTGTTGTTAAATAGTTTTACATCTTTTAGTTTAAGTTCTGGTGGTAGTTTGTTTTTTTCCATATATTTATCAAAATGTTCTTTTAGTATTTTATCCATTCCAGAAGGTAAAGATGGAAATATTCCTCTTGGCAGCTTTATGTTTTTATTATGATGAAGCCAGAAACATCTAGGACAGTCTTTTAGTAAGTTTAAGGATGATGGGGATAGGGTGTATGGCATAATTAGATAGAAGTTTTAATTATAATATAAATGTTTTTAAAACCCCAACAACAACTCAGGTACTTAAAAATCCCTTCGGAATTTTTTGTATCCAGTTCGGCTTTGCCTCAGGGACTTCAAACACGGTTTTCACCCAATGTTGTTGGGGGGTTTTAGTGGAAAGGTTTAAATATTTGTTAAAATTGGGTTTATTTATGGTTACGAAAGAAGAAGCTAAAAAGAAGATAAAAGAATTAGTTAATACTTTCAAATCTAACTATGAAAATTATAAAAATTTATCAGAAGCTGATGTAGAGACAAAATTAATTGAAGAATTATTCATAGGTGTTCTTGGTTGGACTAAAAATGATTTCATTAAAAGAGCAAAAGCTATGCGTGGAGAAAAAAAGGGTCATGCAGATTATGCTTTTCATATTAACGATAAGATAGTCTTCTTTTTAGAAGTTAAAAAGGTTGGAATACATTTAGACAAAGAAGCTGATAAACAAGTTATCTCTTATGCCTTATCTAAAAGAATACCTTTCGCAGTCTCAACAAATTTCGAAAGATTAAAGATATTTTGTGTTGAAGGGCAAGATATTATAAAGAAGAAATTAAGGGTTTTGGATAATCCAGATGATTATATTAATCGTTTTGAAGACTTATGGCTATTGTCTAAAGAAAGTTTTGAAAAAAACCAGATATTAAAAATAGCAGAAGATGAAGGAAGGTTAAAAAAGAGAGTTTCTATTGATAAAACTTTGCTTGATGACTTAATGCATATAAGAAGTCTAATTGCAAATGATATTGAAAAAACATACTCTGAAAAATATGAAATAAATGAGAAGGATGAGATAATACAAAGGATTATTGATAGATTAATATTCATCAGAAGATGTGAGGATATAGGGATTAACCCAGACAATATAAGTTTAGAGGAAATAAGACGCCTTCCTGACAACAAAGCATATCCTAAGCTGAAAGATATTTTTAAGAAATATAATGATACTTATAATAGTGGGTTATTTGCAATCGCAAAAGATAATGATTGCGATAAAATAGATATAAACGGAGCAATAATAAAGAAATTAGCGTACTATCTATATGAATCTAAGGATAAGGAATATATTTATAATTTTGACTGGATAGATGCTGATGTTCTAGGACAGGTGTATGAACAATATTTAGGAAAAATATTAGCACAAACAAAATCTGGAAAAGCTAAACTGAAAAATGGACAAGTGCATAGAAAAGAACAAGGAATTTATTATACACCAACTTATATAGTTGATTACATTGTTAAAAATACTGTTGGAGAATTACTAAAAGATAAAAAAGTTGATATTAACAAAATAAAGATTTTAGATCCTGCTTGTGGTTCTGGAAGTTTTTTAATCAAAGCATTTGATTACATGGACAACGCACTTTCCTTAAAAGAAGATGCAAAACAATATAGAATTGATAAGCAAGGTAGCTACTCAATAAAAACAGAAATATTAAAAAATAATATTTATGGTGTTGATTTAGACAACAAAGCTGTAGAGATAACTAAATTAAATTTGTTATTAAAAGCAGCTGAAAAAGAAAGAAGATTACCTGATGAGATTGATGAGCATATAAGGCCTGGGAATTCTTTAATTGAGGATGAAACTATTGCTGGATTAAATGCTTTTAAATGGGTTGATGATTTTAAAGAAGGTAGTTTTGATGTTATTATAGGGAACCCCCCGTATGGAGCTGAATTAAATGAAGATGAGAGAAAATTTATTAGTTTAAATTATGAAACAGCTAAATCCTACAAAAATACAGCTCTTATTTTTATTGAAAAAAGTATAAATTTATTGAAAAAAGGGGGTTTGTTAAGTTTAATTGTCCCAAAATCGTTAGCCTATAGTCAAGCTTGGAAACCGTGTAGAGATTTAGTTTCTAAAGACTTAATGAAAATAGTTGATGTTAGTAAGGCGTTCGAAGATGTTCTTCTCGAACAGGTAGTATTTATTCTTAAAAAAGGCTCAAATAAAAAAAAATATATTATTGAAACTATTGATTACACAAACAAAATTGAGGTTGATAAAATATATATTAACAAAACAGATACAATTATTGTTCATCCTGAAAGTAAAGAATTCAACTTATTTGAAAAAATTACTTCTAAGTGTATAAATATGGGTGTGATATCTAAAACTTCAAGAGGGCTGCCTTTCCAAAAATTTATATCAAAGGCTAAATCACGGAATAAAATATTTAGAGGTAACCATATTTCTAGATATTACTTATGCGCATCTGATGAATACTTAAATGAAATAAATAAGAAAAATAAAAAAATACAATTTTTGATGCAACCCAAAATATTATCTCAAAGAATTGTTGCACATGTAACAAAACCAAAAGACCACATCATTATCATGTCTATGTTAGATAAAGAAGGAATTTTGACATTAGATACTATAGAAAATACAATCGTTACTGATAAAAAATATTATTTGGAAACTATTCTTGCAATATTTAATTCAAAATTGGCATCTTGGTTTGCATATAGATACATTTTTGCAAATGCTATAAGAACAATGGATTTAGATAATTATTATGTATCCAAACTACCTATCCCAAATAATATAGATATCAAAATTCAAGAAAAAATGTTAACCCTTATTAATAGAATAATCGGATTAAACAAAAAACTAAACGAACTTGGTGATAAAAATACTTCTGAAACATCAAAACTAAGAGAAGAAATAGATAAAACTGATAAAGAAATTGATGAATTAGTCTACAACTTATATGGATTAACAGAAAAAGAAAAGAAAATAATTGAAGAAAGTCTTAAGTGAATTCTTCTTGTTCACCACAATCCAACCCTACCACCACTGAGGTGGTACCGGGAATTTTATTCCTCAGTATCTGTGCTATGGTTTAAGAAGTGGGTGTGGTTAAAAAAAAAAAGCTCGGAAAATCCGAGCAAAAACAAGTTTTGTTTAGTTTCCTACTAACTCACATCCATATATTTTTTCACTGAATATTCCAAAGTTTTCACATTTCCAGTCTTCTGTCATTCCTGCATCAACTTTGATTTTAAATGTGTGTTCTTCCCCTGGTTGCATCCAGTATGTTTCTGATGAATACCTGTTCCTTTTATTTACTGTATAACAATCCGCCATTACTTTTACTTTTGTAGGTTGTTGTTCTAAATTTTTTACATAAACGTCCGCATTACAGTCAGTCAAGCACCCCTTACCATTGTCATCAGTTACTTTTGAGTCAAATGTTGCATCTACCATTGTTAGTCTACATTCTACCCCAGGGCATGATGTCACTTCTCCTGTTGGTGAGGTAACACATCCTATCGTTACTATCAGTATCAATGTTATTATTATATACTTTATTTTCATCTAAAATCACCTCCTCAACAAAATAAGAAGCAGTTTTTTCAAATCGCAAATTTTATATAGTTATTTTACTTTCTAACCCCTGTAATAAAAGAGGTAGGTATTAGTTCATGTTTTCTGTTAAATTGCGGAGTGAGAGGACAACATCTTGGATGTTGCCTCTTGCTTCTTTAATTTTTGTTGAATAACTTTTTAGTCATCAAAGAGAATGATAGACAAGAGGGATAGCTCTCATCTATCACCTCTTTTTTTTTTTATATAAATATTTGATGTTTAAAAACCTTTTTGAAAGAAATATTCCTATGAGAATATTTTTATTGAATTAATAAGTTCCCAATCCACCCTATAAACCAACAATACTATTTAATTTTTCGGTTTTAAGAAAGAAAAAAAACTAAAGCAGATAAGGTGTATCTGATATTCTTTCAACCTCATAGCTAATATTCTTTTTTAATAATAGACTATGAACAATTCTATCAAGTTTAGTGCCTGATTTGATATCTACAGTAGAAAGATCTATCTGATTACCTTTATTTTCATCCAGCATCTGAAAAAAACCGAATGTAAAGTTTCCAATCCAGCCATTATGTCCGCGCTGAGCATTTCCTGTGATTTTACCATCTGGACATGCAGCAATTACAACATAGTCAGATAGTTCATTATTATTTTCTTTAATAAAATCTGTAAAATAGCCTGCATAGCAACAATCCAATAATATTGCTTTTTTTCCTGTAATCTTATTTATCATTTGGTAGAATTGTCGTGGTTCAAGCACATCAAAACCCTTATTGATTAATAATCCTTGTTTTTCTTTTTTAGGTATATTTCCATGTCCAGAATAATATATCAAAGTTCTTGGGTTATCTACTTTTTTTATTGTTTCTATTCGCTTGTCTATTGCTTTTTTAAAACTATCTACATCTAGATTGTACCAGTTGATGCCTGTTGTTTTATACCCTTCCTGTCTTAGTAATGCTGTCATTAACTCAATATTACCTACAGGAAGTCCTAGTGCAGAATGAAAATCTTCTCCTTGAAGTAAAATTGCTTCTTTTATAATGTCGTTGTTATTAGGGATATTATTAGGCAAACGTCCAAGATTTTTTATAGAACCGTTTTTAAGTTTGCCCATTTTAACTCCAAGAATTAACTGGAGTGATTATTCACCCCTTTTATAGTTGAGAATACTTTACGCTTTTTAAATTTAACCTATAAACCAACAATTCTATATTTTATTTTTTTCGGTTTTAAAAAAGAAAAAATTATTTTATTAAATCCTTACTAGCATAAGGCAATTTTCCTTCTGCATCTCTTTCCAACTTTAAAAGTTCATTATACATCTCAACACGTTCTCCACGTGAAGATCCGTGCTTAATCATCTGGCCTACTGCGACTGCAAGATATGCATTTATTAAATCACCTGGAACTCTTTTGCTTCTGTGAGAAATCATGTGAAGTAGTCCTTGATCTAAACCATATCTAATAGTATCCAGTGTTCCTGTGACTGTTCCGTTTTGGTTTATCTTTATTAAAACTCCATCAGTTGAATCTTTTTCAACTCCTGTTTTAACTCTTTCTTTTTGAGTAACATAAAGGTCATCACCAATAAGGATAACATTGTACTTTTTTTCTTTGAATTCTTTTTTCAATTGTGCAAATCCGTCAAAATCATGCTCTGCTAGAGGATCTTCAAGTGAAAATATCTTTACAGGTGATTTTTTTATAAGATCGCTGTAAAAGCTGATCATTCCACCAACATCAAGCTCTTTACCTTTCTTTACAGGTAAGTATAATCCTGTTGTTTCATCATAAAACTCACTTGCAGCAGCATCAATAGCCAGCCTGAAATCGTCTGTCCTGAAACCTGCTTTCTCTATGGATTCTGCAACCATGTCTATTGACGCTTCCAATGGTTTTGCAGGAGAAAAACCACCTTCTTTCCCAACAAGAGTCTCACCAGAAACTTTCCTTAATTCCTTGAAAAACGTTATTACGTTATCATAATCTTGTTCAAACGACACTGCACCTGCAGGAACTATCATAATCTCCTGAATAGGGTTGTACGGTTTTCCACCCTTATCAAGAGCTCCATGAAATCCACCATTAATTACGTTAAACGCTGGAAGCGGAAGCTTTGGTTGTGTTCCAAGATATTCAGCAAGGTATTCTACAACTGTCTTTCCATTAGTAGCAGCAGCCATCTTTGCCCATGCAGAGCTTAATGCAACAGAAGCATTTCCTCCAAAACGCTGCATCTGATGTCCTCCAAGCTCAATTAAATAATTATCTAATGACTTTAAATCAGAAGGATCACTTTTAACAAGATGGGGAATTTGAGCTTGTATATTCTTTACTGCTTCATTAACAAGAACAAGCTTTGCCTCATATTTGCCTGCAGAAGTTCCTTCAGGAGCATAACCAACAAATTCACCTTTATCAGTTTTAATCCAAACACCAACAGATTTTCCTAGTTCAGAACTACCAACCCAATTTGCATCAATTGATATAATTTTCATGATAATCACCCTAAAATATTTAATTTCTTTAAATTTGCTATTATTAACTCCCTAAGAAATCTTAGGGCTCCCCACCCCTTTTAACAGTTGAGATTACTTTACGCTTTTTAAACCTTTCCCCCTTCTCCTTGCTGTGTTTTGTTCAGAAATCTAGAAATTCATATTTTCTTATATATGTTCTTTCTATGGCCAATAACTGTTACTTCAATCTTTTTATTGTTCCTATTGATATCAGCTATTACCCTATAATCTCCTACTCTAAGTTTGTAACCTGTTTTCTTAGTTAGTTTCTCAAAATAATGGAATGGATCCTGCTTAGTTGAGGTTATCTTACTGAATATTCTCTTCTTAATGTCATTAGGCAGTTTGTTTAGAAAATCAATTGCTTCTTCATCAAATATTACTTCATACATTTTATAATTACAAGCCCAATCTATTCTTAGCTTCTGCTTCAGTTAAGAATTTACCTTTTTTTATCCTCTCTCTGGCTTTTTCAATAGCTTTAATAGTTTGTTTACTAATTTCTGGTTCTTTTTCTATATTCTTAGCTATAAACACCATTTTCTTAATTACTTCATCATAGCTTTCATTCTTATATTCTCTAAATAGGTCTAATTGATTTTTAGTATCTCCATGGATTTTTATGGTTGTAGCAGTCATTTTATATCACCGTATACTAAGGTATACTGGAGTATATATAAATTTTTTGGTTTTAAGAAAGAAAGAAAAAATAAAAAAAAACTCTAGAACTCGAACTGTGGTGCTCTGTTGATTTCTATGTTAACTGTTTTTGAAACAGTTTGTTTTCCATCAGTTGCTGTTATAGTGACTGTTCCTTCACCGCCATCAGCCCATGTTATTGCTTTTGTTGCTGAAGTCATGAATCCTTCATATGTGACTGTTATATCATCTCCATCAGCATCTGTTGTGGTTGGGTCTAAAGTGATTGTCCTTGAATCATCTTCATCATTTAATGTCATTACAACATTTAATCCATCTACAACCACACCATCACTTGGAGTTACTGTTATTGTAACATCTTCTATAACAGGTGCTTTATTCAGGCTTTCTACAATTATAAAGAATGATTTTTCTGTTTTTAAGCTGCCATCACTTGCAGTAACAGTTGCTCTGAACTTGCCTCCATCTCCATCAGAGGTCTGCCATTCACCTTTTTCATCTAATGGTGCTGAGTAAGTTACCACAACATTGTCTTTGTCAGGGTCTGCTGCTATAGCATTTATACTTACTTTTTCACCTTCTTTAATAGACAGGTCATTTATGCTTTGTAATATTGGTGGTCTGTTGACATTTTTTACAGTTACTTTTATATCCTGAGATGCTACATTTTTACCATCACTTGCTGTGACTGTGACAGTGTATTCTCCTGCATCATCAAATGTTGTTTTATAGCTTGAAACAGTCATCCATCCAGAGTATGCAATAGTTACTTTCTCTCCATCTGGGTCTATTGCTTCTGCACTAAATGCAACAGTTTCACCTTCATTAACAGTTATATCTTCTATTGTTTCCATTACAGGTGCTCTATTCTTACTTTGAACTATAATCAGAATTTCTTTGCTTGTCTGAGCTTTTCCATCTGAGACAGTTACAGTTGCTTTGTATTCACCAGCATCTCCTTCATCTGTCTGCCATTCCCCTTTGTCATTCAATGGAGGGCTGAATGTATATGTTAAAGGATCTCCATCAGCATCAGTAGCTTTAAGAGCTAATTTTACAAGTTCGCCTTCTATAACTTCTATGCTAGAGCCACTTTTTTTTGTTACCACTTCTGTAGGTTTTTCTTCAGGAAGAGTTATTACCTCTCCTTTAAATTCTTCTCCTTCTACAGGAATCTCTTCAATAGGTACAAAAGTAAAGCCTTCCTCATCGGGAGATTCATCTATTGGTTGAAAATATGTACATCCAGCTGCAAATAAGCTAAAAAGCATTATTGATATTAAGAACAAACCTCTTTTATTCATTTTAATAACCACCTCAGTTTTTATTTTTTTTTAAATAGACTTATGATTTGTTATTATTCTTTCATACACAACTCATATTTAAACTTTATTGTGGTAAAAGATATATTTTTAAATTTATCGGTTTTTTATTTTCCTGTTTGGGACGAAAGAAATCAATCCAATAAAGGTAGTGATTAATGCTGTAAAAATTGAGTTTCCTACTGATTTATAAGCGAAATTATAGAAGAATTGCTCTGGAAACATTTTGATCAATATACTTGTGTCTGGAAACTGCCAGTTACCCCAAGGAAACACTATTAAGTGGAACTTAACAAACAAATCAGAGAAACTTCCTGCGAATATGTATAATACTAAAGAAATCAGTAATATGCTGAATCCTGTTATCATAAAGCTGAAACCAATTATCTTGAAGAAAGAGTGCAAGTCTTTTCTGTAAATCAAGAGTAAAACCATAATCAGAGATATGATTATTAATAATATTCCATAAATAGCGTAATTAATACCTGTTATTAAGTTTTTTACATCCTGTAAATGTGATTTTTCGTTTTCAGTGAAATCATCTCCAAGTTGTTTTTTATCTTTAAAGAACAATAATATTTCGTTTAGTTTAATATCTGCGTTTTCTACTTCATTGTAGACATTGTTTTTTTTAAATTCTTTATTGTAAAAGTCATTGTTGTATATCATCAGTTTAAAGTTAGCTAAATAGATTAAGATTAGCAGATTAATTATTAATAAGATTATTATAAATATTGAAATTTTTTTCATTGAAGAAATTTTATTTTAGTAAAGTATAAAAATATACCTGTTTTAACAATGATAAAATGTTATGGTTTGTGTTATCTTTGGTAACTGCTTTGGCTTTTGCGCTAAGGGCAGTTGCAGCTAAGAAAGTATTGCGAAACGTAGACGAATATATAGTTGTGTGGGCTCAGTCTTTTTTTTGTTTGCCTTTCCTTATATTAGCTTTATTTTTTGTAAAAATTCCAAAGATTGATACAACTTTCTGGATTGCTTTAGCAGCAGGTCTTGTTCTCATATCAATAGCAAATGTTTTACAGATGAGGGCAATAAAAGTAAGTCCTTTGTCACTAACAGTACCATTTATGAATTTTACACCATTGTTTTTGTTGTTAACTTCACCAATTATGCTAGGAGAATCTCCAAGTTTTATAGGGACTATAGGCATATTTCTTATTGTTATAGGAGCTTATACTCTTAATATACAGACATTGCATAAAGGTTTTTTTGCTCCATTTAAAGCAATATTTAAAGAGAAAGGATCTGTTTTGATGCTAATTGTTGCAATAATTTTTGCTGTTACATCTAATATTGATAAGATTGGAGTATTACACTCTAGCCCTATTTTTTTTGCTTTTATTTTTCATTTTATAATATCCCTTATCTTTTATCCTATTCTTATAATTAAATCAAAAGACAGATTAAAAAAGATTAAAACGAACTTTAAGGGCTTGTTTTTAGTTGGTTTTTTGCTTGCTGTGATACTTCTTACACAATTGTATGCTATAACATTGACTATAGTTCCATATGTGATTGCTGTTAAGAGGACCTCTGCAATATTCAGTGTTATATTCGGTTATTTGTTCTTTAAAGAGAAGAATTTCAAGCAGTGTCTAGTTGGAGCTATTATCATGGTTATTGGTGTTGTTTTGATTGGGTTGTTCTAAATAGAAGTGTCAAAAACCTTTGGTTTTTGAGCATGCTCAGAAATGCTTTGCATTTCCGACAGGTTTAAAAAGGATTTAATAATCCTACAGTAAATAGTAATGATTCGTAAGGAGGAATTAAAACAAAAATGAAAGGAACAGTAAAATTTTTTAATGTAATGAAAGGATTTGGATTCATTAGTGCTGAAGATGGAAAAGAAGTTTTTGTCCATCAAACAGGACTGAAGGAAGGCGTAACTTTAAGTGAAAACGATGAAGTTACATTTGATGTAGAGGAAGGAGATAAAGGTCCAAAAGCAGTTAATGTAGATAAAGCAGGATCCAAAGAATAAAATAAAAAAGAATTCTAATTTTTTTTTTTTTTATTTTTCTTTTTGATTATTTTAGATGTAACTATATTTTTCTTTTTTTTTTTATTATAACATCAGGATTAAACGAAGTTCTTAAGAAATCATTGAGATTAAAACAACAAAATACTTAAACCTTAAAGCAATCTCATAAGGCAATGAAAGCTGACAAACTGATAAAAGGAATCAAGAATTATTTTAATAAGAATGGTTTTAAAAAAGCTGTGATTGGTCTAAGTGGAGGGATAGACTCTGCTTTATCTGCTTATTTAGTTGCAGAAGCTATTGGTTCTAATAATGTTATTGCTTTGATTATGCCTGAAAAAGGATGTACTTTGAAAAAAGATGTTGATGATGCTGTTAATTTTGCAAAAAAAAATAAAATTCAATATAAAATTGTTGAAATAAACAAATTTTTGAAGGAACTTAAGAGAGTTCCATGGCAGCAGAATAAATTATCAGATATTAATCTTAAAGCAAGAGTCAGAGCTGTTATTTTGTATAATTATGCTAACTCTAATGATGCTTTGGTTATTGGAACAAGCAATAAAACAGAGTTAATATTGGGTTATTTCACAAAATATGGAGATGGTGCTTGTGACATAGAAGTTATTGGAAGTTTGTATAAGACTGAAGTTATTGCTATGGCTAATGAATTGAAATTACCTGATAAAATAATAAATAAAGTTCCTTCTGCAGGATTATATGCTGGGCAATGTGATGAGAAAGAGTTAGAAGGGTGCTATGCAGATATTGATAAGATTTTGAAGAGTAAAAATTTTAGTTCTAGATTAGGCAAGAAACTTAAACAAAGGATTGAGAAGAATAAGCATAAGTTAGGGTTGTGTTTTGTTGTTAGATAAATTCTTTCTCTTTCAATTGATTTTAATAAAGCGTAAATTGTTGTTATATTCTTTGGCCCTACAACGTGGGGTCAAACCGCGTCCGCGGAGTTGTGTTTAAGTTCTAAAAGAAAATGGGGGTCTGAAGTACTACGCACATATGGTCTTTTTCTGCGAAAAAGAAATTTATATTTTGAATGGGCGTTTTGAGAAACAAACAGTTTTTTAATTCTATCTTCACCACAATTCTGCTGCTTCCTTGTAAAGTTCAGCTGTTTGAGAGTAGATATTAATATCCTGATTTTGCTTTTCGTTACACATAGTTGCAAGTTCCATGTATTTCTTGCCAAGTTCTGTATAACCCTGTTTGGTTAAGTATCTTGAAGCTGAAGCAGTAGCAATTATTAAATCTCCATCACTAGTATATGGTTCAAAATCAGAGCTTTTTATAAATTTTTGTACATTATCATAAGCTTCTTCTGCATCTTTCTTATTGATTTGAAACATTTCTTGTTCTGTTTTTCTCTCTCTATTTTTAACAAACCAATAAAAATTATCTCCTGTTTCTTCCCAAAGAGAAAAAAATTCTTCGTAAGTTAAAACCTGTGTTTCTTCCCATTCATATGCTTCTTGATTAAACAATGGCATTTCATCTGGGAAAATATTTTCGTGTGTTTTAAGATCCACATATGGTGGTATAAATATATGAGTTTTGTTATATCCTTTTATAAAATGATAATCTCCCGTTCTTCCCATCTGTAGATTAATCATTACAGGAATATCTGCACTCATTAATCTTTTAATAAAATCTAACGCTTCTTCATTCGTGTCAAAAAAGATGAAATTATAACTTGCCTTCATATGAAGCCTTTCTGGAGTAGGGGGATAATTTTTTTCTGTTCTGCCAACATAAGATTTATATCCAAGATTGTAAAAAGACTCAAATGTGAGTTCTCCTCCACCAACTCCGGTTCTTAATGTATTCCATCTAGTATCATATTTAAAATTAAGAGGTCTCCCGTACCATATGAATTCATCATAACTGATATCTTCCATATAATTAACGAGACTACCCCCAGCATCAAAATAACAAGTAGGGTACGTAGTAATAAAAGCGGTTATGTCTAGATGCTTTTCTTCTTCAGGAACTTCTGGAATTATATCTTTCATTTCAGCCATGATATTGCCATAATTTTCTTCAAAATCATCCCCCAGTATAACTTCCCCGATATAACCACAATCTTGCGGGCAGTTTTCTTGGGTTTCTGCTAGATCATCATCACAGATGCCATCACCGCAAACAGATTCTCCACTAAAATCTTTTATAACATTTTTATCCTTATTGATGTTCTCGTCAATTAACTTATCAGAATATTCTTTAACAATATTTACTGATCTTGTTTGTGATTCTTTTACCTCCTGTACTTGGGTTTTGTCTAATTCTGGAGAAGTAATGCTTTCTTGCGGCTGATTTCCTTCTGTAGCAACCCCAAAAAGCTTCTTAAAAAAGTCAATAATAGTTTCAAATACGCTCTTCTTTTTTTCTTTTATTCCAACTTCTTCTACTTTATCAACCACCTCTACTACTCCCGTTTCAACAACATTAAGTACACCCATCTCTACGTCCATCACACCCGGTTCAACTACATCCATCGTTCCAGTCTCAACAGTTATTTCATTACAGTCGCCGCAATCCTCACAGCAATTACCTTCAGTTTCTTCAAAAGACTCACAGATGCCGTTAGGGCAGTGATTGTTGGAGAAGTCTTCTGCAAAAACAAAGCTAGATAAACAGATTAAAAGTAATATTAAAATTGTTTTTTTCATCCAAACAACCCCTTGAAAAAATCTATTATTTTTTCAAAAAACCCTTTTTCTTCAATCCCTCCTGATTTTAGCTCCTCTTTTATCTTTTCTTTTTCCTCTCCTAAATCATTTCTGTCTTCTTCGTCATCACCCCCACTTTCTTCATCTATATCGCCATTTAAATCTCCCACACATCCTGTTGGCGGACAGCAATCTTGCGGACAATTATCATGATTCTCTAATGGACTTTCACAAAGATTGTTTCCGCACAATGTTTTAGAAGGCTGTTCAATGCTTTTTCCTATAGAATCTACTTCCTCAAATTGTCCCCCTTCCATTTCTTCCATCGCTGGAGGCTCAAATATTTCTGTGCAGGTAAATTCTTTTTCTTCCTGAGCACCCTCACCGCCATATTCCCTTAAACCAGTTCCAGCTACAAGATATTCACCATTGAAATCAAGCTTCGTTACCCATGTGTTTGCTTCATATTCCCATAAAGGTTTATTATTTTCTTTAGAAAACATATATATCTTCTTTGAAGTTCCTGCAGCTGCTAACAGACTGCCATCAGAATTTAGTTTAACTTCTCCAATTTGAACCAACGGCTTTTTTGAATCAGAAAATTTCCATAAAGGCAGATTACTATCTTTAGAAAATAAATAAATATTGCCTGCGCTAGTCCCAGCAGCGATATATTTTCCATCTGCAGAAATAGAAACACCTCTGGAAGTAGCATCATCTTGTGAAGAAAAACTCCATAATTTTTTTCCTTCTCTGTTAAATAAAAAAACAATTTCCTTGCCGGTGTTATGGTCTGCAGAATAAGCAGCTAAATTCCCATCATTAGAAATTGCTGACTTATGAACGGGGCTGTCATAAGTTAGTTGCTCGCTTCTGAACAATATATTGCCTTCTTTAGAAAAAATATAAGCTCTTCTGTCTGGACATCCGGTTGAAACTGCAATATATTTTCCATCAGGGGTCATATCCGGATGATAAAAATTTCCAGTCTGGTCATACCCTGGATGTTCTGCTCTATATTCCCAAAGCTTATTTCCTTCTTTATCATAAACCAGGATTTTATCTCCTTTTCCATTCAAATTAGCTACACCTAAAGCGATTAAGCTTCCATCATCAGACATATCAATTCCAAGAGCGCTTGATTCTGTATCTTTTATCCATAAAGGGTCATTGCTTTCTCTATTAAAAAAATAAAGCTTGTTCTGTAAATCGGTTGCAATGAATTGGCCATCAGCAGAAATTGCTACTCCGGCCATATTTGTAGAGATTATTTCAGGAACAGCACAATCCATGCAAAATTTCCATAAAGGGTCATTGCTTTCTTTAGAAAAAAGATAGACATAATGATTGGTTACAACAGCAACATAATTTCCATCTTTTGAGATTGATACCCCTTCTATTTGGTCATAACCTGTATCATAAGTCCAGATTTCGTTACCCTCCTTGTCCAATAATATAACTTGATTGTTGTCAAATTTTTCAGAATAAAGCGTAGGCCCTTGGTCAGGGCTGTCAATAATAGCTGCCCTTGATTTTCCCACACCATTGCTGGCCTCAAAATAAAAAAAGTTAGATTTAGTAGAAGCAGGGACATATTCGTAAGTATAAAGTGCACCGGTTCTATAATCGCCGCTCTTTTTTTCCAAGTCATACCATTTGTTATTCAAATTAATCCTTACATATTCTGGTGCTCTGCCTTTCTCATCTTGATACATAACCTTATAGGTAAATTTAGTGCATGGAACACCAAAACCAGGATAAACAGAATTTCCATAAAGTTTTGGTCCATCTTTCATTTCTTCTGCTGTTAATTTTTTTTGTATGTTATAAGATGGTTTTAATTCTGCCAGAACAAAACTAGATAAACAAATTAAAATTAAGATTAAAATTATTTTTTTCATATTTTAACTCCCTTCTTCTTTAAGTATATAAAAATAGGGCCAGTGATTAAAACAATAATCATAACTATAAGACTTCCATATAGAAATCTATCTAATAAGTACCAAACAGGCTTAAAATAAAAGAAAAATCTGATAGATACTTTTAACCCATGTATAATGATGGAATATAGAACTCCTAAAATCAGCACATTTAAAATATTAAAATCTCTATAAGTTTTAATTAGTTTAATTAAAGAAAAAACAATCATTAAAGCCCATAAAGCCTGAGTTAAGTTTAGAAAATAGGGTATGTTATAATTTAAACCGATTACATACTGCGAAATAGCTATTAATATCGCTCCTAAAATATAATATTTTATCGGCAAGAGATATTCTTTTAGGGTTTTACCGGTGATCTTCGTGTTTAAGAAAAACAGTAATGGCAGGAGGATAATTACCATGATGAATGGTATTATGAAAAAGAGATCATTGTATGCTCGTTGCATATTCGTTGGCAATATTCTACTCCCATCAGCACTCACAATACCCCTATCACTACTTTGTTGCTCTACATCATCAATGTAATTCTCTTCTTTAATACAATCATCTGGACATAAATCATAATTTTCATCGCTCAAATCACAGAATCCATCTCCGCAAATAGCCTGAACTAAAGATATATTTATCAGAATAATAAGAATTAAAATGCAAATTCTTTTCATTTTTTAACCTCTTTTATTAAATCATTATTAGACTACTATTTAAATACTTCTCAAAACGCCCTTAATGTACTTTATTGAATAGCCTTCGGCTTTGAACGGAAAACTGCCCTTTACTTCTTGTTCTTGATGTATCGCATTCGCTCATTAGAAAGAACTCTCAGACCCCCAGTGCTTCGCACATGCACAAAAATCGAAGATTTTTGGCATCCTAGAAATCTTTGATTTCTATGATATAGTCTTGACTTCGTCAAGGATTTATTGGAACTTAAACACAATTGAAACTAACATCGCGATTAAGCGATGTTCACGGGTGGCACCCGGAGCTAGGCAGACCATAGCCCGAGCAGGTTAGGGTAAATTTATTTTCTAGAATTATAAATTTGGATGAATATGGGAGAGCGAAGTGCAACGAGCGAACCGTTTAATCGCTGTTAAGTGACCCGACGAGCGTAGCGAGGAGAATGCAATGTGGTCGAGGAATTTTTGAAAAAAATTCCGAAGAAGTTCGAAAACCCGCCGTAAATCCAGTTGTCGCCGTAGTTTTTTCTTACTTTAATGAAATATAAGCCACATTTTTGAGACTAAAATATTTAAAACATCTTGTACCAACTATGAATTTGCTGTAGATTGCCTACAATTCGGAGAAGAAAATAAAAACATTTAAAAAGAAGCTAAAACATATGTAATATAGTTAATAAATAATAAAAATGAGGTGTATAGAATGAAAAAAATATTTAGTATATCTGTTTTGATGATATTACTTTTAGCTGCCATTGTAGTTGCTCAAGAAGAAGAACTTCCAGATGCTGGAACTACTCCCGATTCTGCTTTATACGGTTTAGATAAAGCTTTTGAAAGGATAGGTTTAGCTTTGACTTTTAACAAAGCAGCAAAAGCAGAAAAACGTTTACAAATAGCTTCTGAAAGATTGGCTGAATTAAAAGCAATGACAGATAAGGGAAAACCAGAATATTCTGATGATTTAGCTGAAGAGTATGATAATAATATAGAAGAAGCTAATGAAATAGCAACAACAGCCAAGCTTTTAAGGGAAGATAGATCAAAGCTTACAGAGTTAATTGCATTAGCGACATCAAAACATCTTTCTGTCCTAGATAAGGTAAAAGAGAAAGTTCCAGAGCAAGCAAAAGAAGCTATAATTAAAGCTAAAGAAGCTTCTATGAATGGGCAAAAAAATGCTTTAAGAGCTCTTTCAGAAGACAAACCAGAAAAAGCTGCTGAGATAAATTTAAATGCAGCAAAAGGCAGGCTAAATAGAGCTAAAGAAAAAGCTGAAGCAGGTGAAAGTGAGGATGTTGAAGAAGCTTTAGAAGAATATGAAGATATGGCAGAACTTTCTGAGGAACTTGCCGAAAAAGATGCTGAAGCAGCTGAAGATGTTGCTGAGGATTTTAATGAACAAATAACTGATTTAGATGAAATTGAAGATAAAGTATCAGATGATGTAAAAGAAAAAGTTAAAGAGAAAAAATCATCTTCTTTAGAAAAACAAAGAAATACATTAAGGAATTTAGCTGAAGACAAACCAGAAAAAGCTGCTGAGATTTACTCAAAAGCTGCTGAAGCAAGACTTAACAGAGCAAAAGAGAAAGCAGAGGAAAATGAAATAGAAGAAGTAGAGGATGAGATAGAAGAATTTGAAAAATTAGCTAACTTTGGAAATGAAATTTCACAAATTGCTCAAGGTCTTGGTAAAGATACAACAACAGTTGATCAATTAGTAGCAAAAGCAACTTCTCATCATCTAGACGTTTTAGCTGAAGTGTATGCAAAAGTTCCAGAACAAGCAAAATCAGCAATTGAAAGCGCTATGGCAAAATCAACTAACGCAAGAGAGAAATCTGTTGAAGCTTTGAAAAACAAGAATGCTTTAGGAAACATCCCAGAAGAAGTGCCAACATCTGTGAGTGAGAAAATTCCAGAAGAAGTAAAAGAAAGGATTGGGATTAAAGGTAAACCAGAAACGACAGGAAAACCATGATTTTAGTATTAGATATAATCTCAATGGGTTTAACTTTTAATTCTTTTTATTGTTTTTAATATTTAATAGAGGATTATTTCAAAAATGTGGCTGCGTAAGAAAAAATTTGGGTGAGCGAAGTGCAACGAGCGAACCGTTTAAGCGTTGTTGGG
>CAZSMA010000018.1:9202-19455 GCA_964608065.1 uncultured Methanosarcinales archaeon | reverse complement strand
TCTCATAAACAGCTCCATCTATTAAACTTATAGAACCTTTTTCTCCTAATTTAACACAAATATTAGAATTTCCTAGTTTGCTTTTTAACACATCAAAAGATTGCAAATCTAAACTAGGTAAATAGTTTGGATCAATCTCTTTTGCTTCTTTTTCACTCAAGCATACCAAATAAAAATCCTTATAAAGTTCATGCACACTTTCCCTATGGCTAACTTGTGAATCAACAATTATCATTTTATTATTCTCTTCTGCAATTTTTTTCATATCAGAAATCAGTTTCTTTGTCATCATACCATGCCTGTAATCTGCTACTACAACAACATCACACCAATCAATATTTTTTCTAAACAAATCAATAACTTGTTTTTCTATTTTCTCTTCAATATCCTTATTATCCAGATTATCAAACTGCAGCATCTTATAGCCATCTACCCAAAACCTTTTTTTTACTGTTGTCTTTCTGCTTTTATCTAATATAAAATTCTTTTTAAGGTTCTTGTGTTCAAAATTATCATAATGTTTTGACTCTTCATCTCCTCCTAAAACAGAAATATAGCATACTTCTGCACCCAATTCCAAAAGATTCCTTGCAACAAGACTTGAGCCCCCAAAGAATTTTTCTTTTTTATCCTCTTTAGCAACAATTGTTGGAGTCTCCAATGATTCACCAATATATGTTCCATGCACATATACATCAAGAATTAAATCTCCAACTAACAAAACTTTTTTTTTCTTTATACTCATTTTCTTAGGTTCAATACTTTGTTATTTATTGTGGAGATATCATCAACAAACGGAAAGACCTTAACTTCTATATCATCAGGGATATTATCTCTCTTCCTTACTTCTTCTGCTGTCCAATCTCCACCTTTAACAACTATATTCGGCTTTATTTCATCTATTATACTTTTAGTCCCAATATCATCAAAAGTAACAACCTCATCAACAAACCCTACAGACTCTAAAACCATCTTTCTATCTTCTTCATTATTTATCAGCTTTCCAGGTCCTTTCAGTTCTTTAACTGCTCTGTCTGAATTTATACCAACAATCAACATGCCTCCAAGACTTTTACAGAATTTCAACAGCTCTATATGGCCTGTATGTAAAACATCAAATATTCCATTAGTAAATATTATCTTTTCCTTACTGTGTGGAACAATCTTCTCAAGCCTTTTTACATGCCTTCCTTCACTAAAAGAACCATTAAGCCAACTATCCACAATCTTAACAGCTAATTCTTTATTAATAACCCATGATCCGAAGCACAGCACATTTGAATCATTATGCTCCCTAGACTTTATTGAAGTATCTACATTATGAACCAAAGCGCCCCTTACATTAGGAAACTTATTGACAACAATACTCATACCAACCCCAGTACCGCAGATCAGGATTCCTTTTTTTACATCTCCTTGGTTTACAATCTCTCCAACCTGATTAGCATAATCAACATAATCAACCTTCTTCCCCCCAGTATAAGGTCCTAAATCTACACAATTATAGCCTAATTCCTTTAAATGCACCTTTATATGTGCTTTTAACTCTACACCATTATGGTCTGCTGCAATGACTATACTGTCTTTTTCCATACTCAACCCCATTATACTGATTTTTATTTATTAATTTATTAAGTTTTCTCTTTTTTTTAGGTTTATTTCACAAAATATTTATAAGTATGCTGTCATTTTAATTAAATTATGAATGAGGGGATGGTAAGATTCATAGATATGTATGTAGGTATTCCTTTATGTTTCATTACATCTATGTGGCTTTCTTTTTGGAAATTTCTTGGATTTTACAGAAAACATGGAAAAACACAGCCTAAGAACATATTGTTCATATCCCTTGCTGAAATGGGTATTATTGTTCTCTCAAAACCAGCTATTGAAAAAGCTAAAAGATTGTTCCCAAACTCAAAACTATTCTTCCTTGTTTTCAAAGGAAATGAACACGGCCTTAAGGCACTAGGATTAAATAATATTTTCTCAATAAACCCAAAAAACCCATTTTCATTTATATTAAGCACTTTAAATTTCCTAGTTTCTGCTAGAATAAAAAATATTGACACAGTAATCAACCTTGAACCATTTGTAAGATTCAATACATTGCTTGGTTTTTGGTGTGGTGCTAAAAACAAGGTTGGATTTCATCCTTATAATCTAAAAGGACTTTACATAGGAAACTTCCAAACCCACAAAATACAATACACAGAACATACACATATAAGCAAAAGCTATATGGCAATGATCATGTCATTAAAATCTAGCTTAAATGATATTCCATTATTAAAAAAAAATGTTAAAGACCAGGACTACTCACTACAAACAATTAAATCCAATAAAAAAGATAAAAAGCACATATATTCAAAACTAAAGAACATAAACAACAAAATCAACCCAAATAGCAAAATAATTATCATTAATCCTAACCCTTCTATGCAGATGTCTCTTAGAAACTGGACACTTAAAAACTATTGCGAACTTACAAATAAAATTTTAAAAAATAACAATAATCTATTTGTTGTTATAATAGGGCTTGCAAATGAAAAACAAGCAGCAATCAAGATACAAGATTATATTAAAGACAGCAGATGCATTGATTTCACAGGTCAAACAACCAATATGGCAGAATTAATCCATTTATTCAACATATCCAACGTATTTGTATCATGTGACTGCGGTCCAGCGCATTTTGCTTCATTAACAAACATCAAATCATTAATCTTCTTCGGTCCAGGAACTCCTGAATTATATGGGCAACTTGGGAAAAATTTAAAAACCTTTTGTTTAGGTTATGCTTGTAGCCCATGTCTAACAGGCTATAATCAAAGATTATCGCAATGCAAAAATAATTTATGCATAAAAAACATTAAAGTAGAAGATGTTTACAAAGAGGTCATCAAAAGTTTAAAATGAGGGTAACTGACTTTATCAGGGTGTTAAAAACAAGCAAATTAGCCAGAGGCCTTTTCCTAAACACATTTATCTCATCAAAATTTCCTTTATTTTTGTTTGTTGAAGCTACAAATAACTGTAACTCAAGCTGCAGATTCTGTCCAAGACTGCAGGGAAACAGAAAATTAGGCTATCTTGATTTTAATCTTTACAAAAAACTGATTGATGAAAGTGTCAAATATGGAAAAAGGGGTGTTATTGGACTGGCTAAAGACGGAGAACCATTACTACATCCAAAAATTGATGAATTGATAAAATATGCTAACGATAAAAAAGCAGCACACATAATACAAATAACTACAAACGCTTCTTTACTAAATGAAGGAATGAGTAAAAAGATTTTAAACAGCGGTCTTGATGATTTAAGGATAAGTATAGATGCTGTCAACCCAGATACTTACAAAAAACTAAAAGGACATGACTATCTGGAAAAAGTTGAAAAAAATGTTAATGATTTTTTAAAGCTAAGAAATGAAAACAAATTAAAAAAACCTTTTGTGAGGGTAAAATTCCTGAAACTAGAGGAAAACCATAACGAAGAAAAAGAATTCATAATAAAATGGAAAAACAAAGCAGATTGGGTTGAAACCAGCTGCTTCTTTAAATGGGGGGATATAGAAGACTTAGATTTAAAATCTAATCATAAGGATAATAAACGTTATGTCTGCAACTATCCATGGTATTGGATGACTATTGACTATCAGGGTAATGTATCACCATGCTGCCTTGATTATAACTCCAGCCTGATAATGGGTAATGTAAATAACAACACTATTGAAGAGATCTGGAACAATGGAGCATTTAAAAAATTCAGAAGAGCTCATCTTAACCTAGACTTTAAAGATTATCCTATCTGCAGAGAATGCACTGGCTGGCAAGTTGATGCTAATATAGGCAATTTATTAAAACTAAGAAAAAAGATGATTTAGAAATTAAAAAAAAAAAAATTAAAATGGGAAAAAAAATAATTTTAATGACTCCCCCTCCAGACAATTCAAAATTTTGGGGGGCTTTTGAAGAAGCTGGCAGTATGATTCCTCCACACAACTTAGCAAGTCTCGCTGCAGTTATCAGAAAAGCCAACCATGAAGTAAAAATAATTGATCCTTTACCTGCTAAACTAACTTCTGAAGATTTAATTGAGATAATAAAAAAAGAAAATCCTGATTTTATAGGTATAAGTGCTACATCAAGACTTATAATAAGCACATTTAAGTTTATGGATCTTGTTAAGAATATGAATCCTAACATAAAAACTGTTCTGGGCGGTGCACATATAACTGCATTGCCTGAAGAAACAATGGAAAAATGTAAAAGCATAGATTTTGGTGTTCTCCAAGAAGGAGAAATTACTATTCTAGAACTTATGGAATCTGATGCAAAATATGATAAACTTATAAAAATAGATGGTATTATATTCAGACATAATGGAAAGCTTATAAAAACTAAACCTCGCGAATATATAAAAAACCTTGATGAACTGCCATTTCCTGCTTACGACCTTCTGGAGAATGTTGATAAATATTACAAGCCTGCTATTACAAACTACAAGAGATCACCAACTTTTTCAATAATAACCTCCCGTGGTTGTTTTGGAAAATGCGCTTTCTGCTCAAAAGCAATATACGGAAGCACATGCAGATTCTTTAGTGCAGATTATGTAATCAGATTAATAAAATTCCTAATAAAAAAGTACAAGATAAAAGATATCTGTTTTTATGAAGATAACTTTCTTTTATCAAGAAAAAGAGTTGAAGAAATATGCAACAGAATAATAAAAGAAAAAATAGACATCACATGGTCATGTGATGCGCGAGTAGACCAGGTTAACTATAACATTTTAAAATTAATGAAAAAAAGCGGCTGCTGGGAGATAATGTATGGTATTGAATCTGGTTCACAAAGAATATTAGACATACTGAAAAAAAACATAAGTTTAGATCAAATCAAAAAAGCAGTTTATATGGCAAAAAAGGCAGGTATAAATGCCCGTGGATTTTTTATGATTGGTTTACCTGGGGAAACAGAAGAGGATATAAAAAAGACATTAAAATTCATGCTTGAATTACCTCTTGATGAAATGTATTTAAACTACTTCACACCAGTCCCAGGAGCACCATTATATGAAAACTATCAAGAATATGGAATATTCAATAATCCAGAACATTTTAAGTTCTATGAACCTAACTTTATTCCAAAAGATCTTTCAAAAGACATATTAAAAAAATATTATAAAATTGCTTACAGAAAATTCTATCTCAGGCCTAAACAAATTTTTTTCTATGCTAAAAGATTACTTAGTCCAAAAAACACTTTAGAAGTCATTAAAGGATTTAAAGGATTTTTGAATGTACTGAAAGGAAAGTAAAAATTGTATAATTTTATTTGTAATTTGAGTTATTCATAAAAACATCTGCCATTTTTTTTGCTATCATAAAATCAAAAAACTGGTGCTTTAAACGATATCTTGCTATTGGTCTGTAAATCCTGCTAAACATCTTGAATAGAAAAGAAGTATTATACTCATCAAATTTATTATCTAGGAATATTGAGCTAAAATATATTCTCTTAAATTTTTCCTTATCTTTAATATATGGAACATTTACATTATGGTGCTCATAATTAGCCCATCCTTCAAGACTTTGTGGCTCTTTAAATCCATGTTCTTTTGCTATTTCCAAAATCTTTGTCCCAGGATATGGCATAAGATTGTATATTGGTGAATTTCTTGCATTTTTATTATCCTTCAGCAACCTAAAAAGCAAATTTACTGTTTGCATTATTTCAGCTTCTGTTTCTGTTGGAAACCCCATCATAAACGTATAATATAGAATAATATTGAATTTTGAAAGTTTTTTGTTTAATTCTATAAGCTCCTTTGGTTTTTCCAATTTGCCGATCATCTGCCTTATTCTCTCAGAACCGCTTTCAATACCAATTGACATCCTTCCTAAGTTTGTTTTTCCTAAAAATTCTAAATGGTCTTTATTCATTTTTTTTAATGAAAAATGAGTTACTCCTTGAAGCCCCCAATTAACTCCAATTTTCTTTATTTCCTTTGCAATTTCCATTCCTCTCTTTAAATCTACAAAAAAATTATCATCAACAAAATACAAATTTTCAGCGCCATTCTCAACTAAAAAGTTCATTTGTTCTATTACTTTTTTTACAGGCACTGGCCGCCAACAGCCTTTATTAAAAGGGGTATTATAGCAATACGCACACTGATGTATACACCCCCTTGAAGATTGTATTGATACAGACTTTTTTCCCTGATATAAAGGCATATAATCTCTAATATCAACTAAACGATATGGCAAACCAGGTAATTTATCTAAATTAACAAATCCCCTAGGTTTATTAGCAGTAATCTTATTTTTGTTTTTACAATATGTTCCTTTTATACCTCTAATTTCTTTATTTTCTTTTTTTAAGGATTTTACAAGTTCATATAGGGTTATTTCGCCTTCTCCTTCAATAACTATATCAACATTTTCGTTTCTTAAAGTTTGCCTAGGCAATATACTTGCATGAATCCCTCCCCATATCATCTTACTTTCTGAATTTGCTTTAACAAATCTGCTTATCTCAAGAGCATGTTTAATCTGTGAACCAGTTATTGCTGTAGTTGCAACACACAATGGGTTTTTCTTTAACTCATTCTTAAGCTTAGTCTGCCAGCCTTCCATCCTTTGGTCTATCAATACGACATCATATTCTTGAGCTATCAATGTTGCGCTAGAAATTAGACCTAATGGTAAAAACGGCTTGGTCCTAATTGAATCCATATACCCTAGCTTAGGTTGTACAAGTATAACATCTGCCATTTTTGTTCATTCATAGATTAATTACGTTTTATTCATCACTAAATACAAATACTCAAGATTATTTTTTGCTAACTCAAAATTTGGATTAATCTCAAGGCTTTTTTTTAGATTAACTTCTGCTTCTTCATAATCTCCTTTGTTAAAATAAGTCCAACCAATGTTGTTATAATATCTATAATTATTAGGATTAACTTCTATTGCCTTCTTATTATAATGTATTGTTAAATCATAGTCTCCTTTTAAAGAATAAGCATAAGCCAGATTAGAGTACACTCTATCTAAAGAATTTAAATCACCAATATCTTGTAGTTCTAATTGAAGGCTTTTTTTTAAAGCAATTACACCTTTATCATATTCACCAAAACCTAAATATGTTAATCCCATTGATAACCTGGCTGCAGAAGATTCTGGAGACTGCTCAATTGTTTTTTCCCACATAGTAATTCCATCTTGCCAATCATTATTCCTGGATATTGTTGCGCCTGTATTGAATATAACCAAAAATAAATATGCAATAACAGCAACGTACTTTATAATTTTAGACTTATTACTAAAAAATTTATAAACTAAATAACCCATTAACAAACAATAACCAAATAATGCAATATACATATATCTCTCTGCCATTACAGTTCCTACTGGAAAGATATTCGATACAGGCAACAAAGAAATAATAAACCAGCCTATGCCAAAAGATATTACTGGTTGTTTCCTTAAAAACTTAAAAACAAGCCATACAAGCGCAATAAACAAAATTATAGGAAGAAATGATTTGGGGTTTAAAATTGAAACATCTATATATTTCCAAAACCAAACCTCTCCTAGATTAATTGGCAAAATCGCATAAAAAATATACCTAAAAAAAGCATAACTCATTACAAGCATTTTTTTATAGAATGGCCATCCTCCCTGGGTTTTTGCTCCAAAACCTAACACAACAAACTTCATAAAAAAATAAAAAATTACTGCTAAAAAATAAGGTAGATATTGTTTAATTTTACTCTTTAAATTATATTTTTTGATTTTTTTAAAACAAATATCATAAAAGATTATCAATAAAGGTAAAACTATTGTAATTTCATAAGTAAAAAAAGCAAGTAAAGCAAATAATAAAGATCCAAGATACATTAATAACTTATTTTTAGAAACTTCTGATCTAATATACAAATAAAAAGAAAGGAAAAGGAAAAGGAAACTTAATCCCATAAAAGCTCCATTAAATGCATAAGAAACTACTTCAGTATGAACAGCATGAACTCCAAACAACAATGTTGTCAGAAATGCTATCATAGAATTTGTGATGTGTTTAACAACAAAGTAAACCAAAACAATAACAATAAGATAAACAATTAGTGCATTTAAATGATATCCAAAAGGGCTAAGCCCCCACATTTTATAAGTAATAAGATGAGAGGTGTACGCAAGAGGTCTATAAGCCTCATACAGTCTACCATGTTCTGCTGTTTTCTGACCTTTAAAAAAAGATATTATATTGCTCCAATCTTTTAAATGTGGTTCTAAAACAGGAAACTGGCTATCATCTAATCCAACATCAATAAATTCGTTATCAAGCATATTAACATAAGATACGAGTACTAGAAGTATGATTATAAATAGATGTAACCCCGATTTGGTTATGAATTTATATTTTTTTTTATATCCCATTTTATACGTACCCCCCTATAACACAATGATTTATAAATACTTCTTTATTTATTCATAATAGTTTATTAGTGGGGTAAGAATGAATTACAACTTAATAAGGTTTATTGATAATTATATTGGAGGGATACTTTGTTTTATATTTAGTGTTTATAGCAGATTAACTCATCTATTTAAGATATCTAAAGATAAAGTTCAAATAAACAAGATATTAATAATAAGGTTCTGGGGCATTGGAAGCACTATACTTGCATCTCCTTCTTTCAATGCAATTAGAGAAAGATTTCCAAAAGCAAAGGTCATATTTCTGACTATGGCTAGGAACAAGGGAATATATGACAAAGCTGAGCTATTTGACGCAATTAAATATTATGAATTCAGAAATCTAATAAAAGTATTTTTTGATTTTTTTAAGATAATCTCTTTCCTAAGAAAAGAAAAAATAAAACTTGCAGTAGATTTTGAACAATTCTCAAAATTCTCAAGTATAATCAGTTATTTAAGTGGAGCTAAAATTAGGATAGGATTTAAATCGAAAAAAAAATATAGAGATATGTTATATACAACAAAAGTTCCTTTTGATAATAATATCCATATGACTAAAAACTTCTTGAATATTACTAAACAATTAGGTATTAACAACTATAACACAGAGCTTGTTAAAGTACCTGTTCAAAAAGACTCAATATTATATATTGATAAAATTCTAAGTCAAAATAGAATTAGAAAAAAAAAACCCATTGTTGCAATCAACATTAACTCAAGTAATTTCGCAATAGCAAGAAGATGGCCTAAAGAGAACTTTGCAAAGTTAGCTGACATGATAGTAGGTAAACTTAAAGAAAATGTAGTATTCATAGGTTCTAAAGCTGACATGGCAGAAGTCCAATCCACAATAGATATGATGAAGAACCCTGCATTAAATCTAGCAGGAAAAACAAACCTGGAAGAACTCGCAGCTCTTCTAAAGAAATGTACAGTCTTTATTTCAAATGATTCTGGACCATTACATATAGCAGCTGCTGAAAATACTCCTACAATCTCTTTTTTCGGCCCTGAAACACCGGTTTTATACGGTCCTATAGGCGACCAACATATAATTTTCTATAAAAAACCAAGCTGCAGCCCATGCATCACAGTATCTAACTCAAAAAAAGCCACATGCACTAGCACTAATGCAATGTGTATGGAATTTATAACTGTTGATGAGGTTTTTAATGCTGTTAATAATAATAATAAAAAAAGAGGGAGGACGTAAACTAAAATGAAAATATTACTCGTTAGATGCAACAACAAAACAAACATAAATTCAAGAGAAGTGCCTAGTGTTATGGGGAACCTAGGTTTTTGGCCACCCTTAGGACTTATGTATATTGCTTCTTACCTAAAAAAATTTGGACATGGTGTCAAACTTCTTGATTCATTAATGCTGGGCCTTAATGAAGAGCAAACAAGAAAAAAAATAATTGAACTCAACCCAGATATTGTTGGAATAACTGTGACAACACCTGAAATCCAGGACGTTCTAGCAGTAGCAAAGATTGCTAAAGAATGTAACAAAACTGTAGTCCTTGGAGGTCCTCACCTATCTATTTTTCCTAAAGAAACTTTATCTTTTGATTTTGTTGACTATGGGATAAAAGGAGATGGAGAAAAACCTTTTTTAGAACTAGTAAATTATCTTGAAAATAAAAGTCCTAATTTAAAAGACATTAAAGGCTTAGTATACAAAAAGGAAAAGAAAATAATAATCAACGGTTGCAGCATAGTAAAAGACCTTGATGAACTTCCTTTTCCAGATAGAAG
>CAZSMA010000018.1:0-9102 GCA_964608065.1 uncultured Methanosarcinales archaeon | reverse complement strand
GTAGATTGTGTTGATGAATCTCTTCTTAAACTTATGAAAAAAGCAGGATGTAAACAGATTAAATTCGGAGTTGAATCTGGTTCTCAAGAAATCCTGGATTTAATGAATAAGAACATAACTATTCCGCAAATAAAAAAAGCTATAAAAATCACAAAAAAAGCAGGTATTAGAACAGGGGCCTATTTTATTATAGGTTATGTAAGGGAAAACAAACATACAATAAGACAGACTATTGATCTTGCTAAAAATCTTAATCTAGATTTTGCAATGTTTTATCTTGCCACCCCATTACCTATGACTAGTTTTCATGAATTAGCTGTTAAAGATGGTATTATCGACTCAAATTACTGGAAAGAATATTCATTGAATTTAAGGCATGACACTCTTCCTTATATGGTCAAAGGCACAAAATGGTGGGTAGCAAAAGCGTACAGAGAATTTTATATGAGGCCATCATACTTAATAAAAAAAATAAAAGATATACATGCATGGAAAGCCCTAATCTCTAATCCAAACTTAATTAAAAGTCTTTTTTCAGCAAAAACAAAAAGATGAAAGAATTAATTAAAGCTGCAAATAGAATATATTACAACACTATTGCTAATGATTATGATAGAAAGCACCCTGAAATTATTAAAGGAGAAAAAAAATGGTGGGAACAAGCATCTATCAAACATATAAAGCCAATGTCAGATTCTAGAAATATTACAGTTCTTGATATTGGAACAGGAACAGGATTTGTACTAAAAATAATCTCCAAATACATAAAAAAAAAAGATAAAATTATGGGTTGTGACATAAGTACAGAGATGATAAAAAACATAAATGATTTTACTTGCTTTGTATGTGACGCCCAAAATATTCCATTAGAAAACAACAGTATAGATATCATAACAATGAACAGTGTTTTGCATCATGTCCCAGACCACCTACAACTAATAAACGAAATCAACAGAATACTCAAACCAGAAGGCCTAGTTCTATTATCACATGAACCTAATAAAAACTTCTTCAAATCCTCTATCATCAGATTCTTAGTAAAAACATACAATCTTTTTGGATTTGGCATGAAAATAGATAAATCAGTTGCAAATATCATTAATAAAAAATTAAAAGAGAAAAAAATAATAAACAAAGATATTTCACAACAAAAAATTCTCGAACTAATAGAATATAACTCAGTTGCAGAACACAGATCATTCAAGAACAAAGGCTTTTCAATAAAAGAACTGCTAAATCAAACTGCTTTTAATGGCTACAAACTATTAGAATATAAAACAAAATCAACTTTCGCATATAAATCAAAAATTCCATTCATAAATTTCATCCAAGACAAAATAATATTCAAATTAGCTGGAAATCAAGGCAGCCTATTTAGCGCTGTACTAAAAAAATGAATATAACTTTTGCTGCAATGGGTTGTGAACTTTTAGGCTTAGAGGCATTATCCACAGCCCTAAAAAGAAAAAAACACAAAGTTTCCTTAGTTTTTGATCCATCATTATTCGACGATAAAGTTTATTTCCATAACAAAACCTTGGCAAAAATATTCAGAATAAACCAAAAAAAAATCGTAAACAAAATTCTTAAAACAAATCCAGACATTATTGGTTTCTACATTATAACTGACACACTAAATTGGACAGAAAAAATAGCAATCTTACTAAAGAAGAAAGCACCAAACATTCCAATAGTTTGTGGAGGCATATACCCTACATCAAATCCTGAAAATCTGATAAAAAAGGCATGGGTTGATATCATCTGTAGAGGTGAGGGTGAACAACCTCTACTTGAACTTCTTGAAAGTATGTCTAAAGGCAACATCAACTACAAAATCGAAAACCTATGGTTCAAAAAAGAAAAGAAGATTATCAAAAACCCAATAAGGCCTCCGATGAAAGGGTGTGATTTTCCTAGATATGATAAATCACTTTTTGAAAAAGTCATTCCTATGAACAACAGCTTCATAATAGTTACAACAAAAGGCTGTCCATTCAAATGCACTTACTGCTCTGAATCTTTTCTACAGCCGATATATGAACCTAAAACAGGAAGATACTTTGTAAGAAAAGATGTTGATATTGTAATAACTGAGTTAAAAGAAATGAAGCAAAAATACAAATTCAGAACCCTAGATATAAGGGACAACACATTCACAATAGACAAAAAATGGGCTTTAGACTTCTGCAAAAAATATCAAAAAGACATAAAAACACCATTCAAAGTAATGACACACCCTGCAACTATTGACTATGAAGTTGCTTCAGCACTAAAAAAAGCAGGATGTTTTAAATGCCAGTTCGGAGTTCAAACAATGAATGAAAAAATAAGAAAAGAAGTGCTTCATAGACCTTTCTCGAATGAAAGAATCATAGATGGATTTAAAGCTTGTGACAAAGCAAAGATTCCATACTCTATTGATCATATCTTCAATCTTCCAGGAGAATCTGAACAAGACCATATAAAATCAACTTACATATACTCCTACTGCAAATCTCTAATGAGAATTACATGCTTCTGGCTTGCATATTTTCCTGGAACAGAGATTGTTGATATTGCAAGAAAAATGAACATACTTACAGACAAAGATGTTGAAAAGATAAATAATGTTGAAGATAACTGCTTTTACCTTAAAACGGGCTCTCTTAAAGACAAGAAAAAGATTAAGGCATTAAACTCATACAATATATTGATGAGAGCCATTCCATTATTGCCAGGAAGATTTATAAGATTCGTATTAAAACACAAACTTCAACGTATTTTAAAATATATCCCGAAATATCTTGCTCTTTGGACCATTGATATTTTAGTCTCAATAAAAAAAAAAGACCTGGAAGGTCTTACATATCTAAAGTATTATTTATGGCAGATAAAAAGAAAGTCTAATGAATTTTTAGGAGGCAACTAAATGAAGATACTATTCATCTACAAGAATATATACATCTATGAATTTAAAGCATTACCTCAATTATCTGCAGTTCTAAAAAAACATGGTCATGAAGTTAAATTAGCTTTTGCTGAAAGAGAAGACATTGACAAAATTATCAGAGAATGGAAACCAAAAATAGTGGGATTCAGCATTACAACTGGATTTCATAAATACTACATTAACCTAGGAAGAAAGTTGAAAAAAAAACATAACATATTTACAATCTATGGAGGGCCGCATGCAACTTATTTTCCTGAAATAATAAATGACTATGGTGTTGACTCTGTTTGTGTTGGTGAAGGTGAACTAGCAATACTAGATTTTATCAATATGTTTGGCACAGAAAAAATAAAACATATCCCAAACTGGTGGGTTAAAACTGACGGTAAAATATACAAAAATGAAGTGAGACATTTAATTGAAGACCTTGATTCAATCCCTTTATGGGACCGTGAACTATTGTACAACAAAGACAAATTTCTAAAAAACAACCCTCAAAAAACATTTATAGTAACTAGGGGTTGCCCTTACAGATGCACTTTCTGCCATAATGCTGCTTACTTAGATATGTATCAAGGAAAAGGAAAAATGGTCCGTACAAGGAGTGTTAATAGTGTAATAGAAGAGATAGAACTTGTTAAGAGTAAATATCCTCTAGGATTAGTAAGATTTGATGATGATTTTTTTGGAGTTGACTTAAAATGGCTAAAAGAATTCTGTGATAAATATAAATCAAAGATAAATATCCCTTTCCATTGCAGATTCTCTGCCGATATGGCAACAGAAGAAAGAGTACAACTATTAAAAAAAGCAGGATGTGTGAGTGTGCAGTTAGGCATTGAAACTGGCAGCGATATAATGCGTAAAAAAGTATTAAAAAAACCAAACACGAATGAACAACATATAAATGCATGTAATCTTTTGAGAAAACACCATATTTTAGTTATACTTGATAATATAATAGGATACCCTGGTGAAAATCTAAATAGCATTTTCAAAACACTAGAAATTAATATTAAATGTAAACCAGCTTATTCATGGGTAACTTTATTCCAACCATATCCTAAAACACCATTAGGAGATTTTGCAGTTAAAAATGGGTATTTCGATGGAAACTATAATAAACTTGACTACAACTATTACATGAAATCTGCATTGAAATTCAGAAGCAAATCTGAGAAGATACAAACAGAAAACTTGCAAAAACTTTTTGCAATCACAGTTAGTTTTCCAAGACTATACCCTATAACAAAGTTACTAATCAAATTACCCCTTACTAAGATCTATGAGATAATGTACAGATTATGGTATGGTTACACCCATCAATTTATATTTCCAATGAAACTAACACCATCGCAATGGTTTTCAACAGTAAAAAGATTTTTAGTAAAAGATAAAGCCTAGAATGAGAAAAATAAAAATTAAAAAAAAAAAAATCCTAATAAGAAGGGTTTTAAAGTGGCATATCAACTATTACTTACTTAAAAAACCATTTCCACTTGCAACAGGTTTCTACATAACCAACAAATGCAATCTGCATTGCAATATGTGCAATATCTGGAGAAATAAGGATAAATCAGATTTCAATAAAGAATTATTCTTCAAAACTGTTGATCAATTAAAAGGATGTTATTACCTAAGCTTTACTGGTGGAGACCCATTATTACATAAAGATATAATGGAGATGATAACATACTCAAAAAAAAAAATCCCATTTGTGCACCTAGTGACCAATGGTACCACAATAGATAAAAACATTGCTGCTAAACTTGCTGAAACAAAAATAAATGAAGTTTCAGTAAGTATTGACGGCTTTAAAGAAACACATGATAAAATCAGAGGCAAAGGCTCGTATGATAAAGCTATAAACGCTGTAAAGCTTCTAAAACAAGCAGGTGTTAATGTAGTAGTCAACACGATAATCTCTCCCTCAAACATTGACGAACTTCCTGAATTCACAAATTTCATAGAAAAACTTAGAGTAGGACAACAATTCCAGCCAATACAGAAACATCCTACATTCAAGAACCAAAAAACAAAAGCTGAATTTACTGATTTTGATAATGAATTTATATCAAAGTCACAAAAATTAGTCAAAAAATTATTAGAAAAGAAAAATGTAGTAAACAGCAAATACTATTTAACTAATATTCCAAACTATTTCAAAGGAAATCTAAACAAAGGAATCTTCAAGCAAAAATGTATCAACCCTTCATTCTTTATTGAATTTAAAGAAGACAACAAACTTTATCCTTGCTTAAATTATTTTAACTGGCAAGATGGTTTTCCAGCTGATAATGGAATAAAAAAAATATTTAAAAGCAAGGATTATAAAAATAAACTAAAAGAAATAAAAAATTGCAAACTTTGTCAAAAAGACATGTTTGTGTGTTATATTGAACCAAGAATTGTTATGCCTATTACAAATTATTTGGTATATAATCTTGGTTTTAACATATATTACAAAATAAAAAATATTTTCAAATGGCAAACCTAATACATAAATTCGAAAAATATACAAGCAAAGTAATATACTTAATTAATGTTATTGACACCTATTTTATAATCTTTGGTCTAGCAAGTGTACTTATTTTAAGTTTTATCATGAACATTAACATTTTCAATATACCTTTTTTTTTTTTTTCAATATTTTATATTTTATTCCTATCAATCATTCTGAGAAAAATCAATTTTTTTCCTTATTTCATATTATTTTTGCCGGTTTTTTTATATTTATTCCTCAATGTAAACAATTTTAATGCAACAATAGCTGTACAGCTTCTAATCATTAACATATTACTTTTCTTTTTTTCACATCTGTTTGTTTACCATATTCCTTATCAAATAATTTCAAGAGGAAAAATCAGTATAATTTTTAGAGTTATATTTAACAGCATTTTTACAATAACACCAAATAACTCTAGCCTTATAGTATGTGTATTTTACTCAACTTTTTTTTCTTATTTTGCGTTTTTTACACCAAATCCATTTAATGATATCTATGCTGGTTTGTTATTATTTTTTGTTTTAGTTGCATTTATTGTAACCCTATTATTTCTGCCTAAATCACACAAATCTAAAAGATTTATGCCAAAACAAAGAAAAAAAATTGCAAATAGAGTCATTTATCTAAATCTTGATGGTGTAAGATTAGATAAATTTAATGCTGCTAAAACACCTTTCTTAGATAAATTAAAAAAACAAGGAACCTATTTCAGATATGGCGTAAAATCAGTTTACCCAACCATGACTAACCCTGCTTTCATAAGCATACTTACAGGAACAACTCCTGAGAAACATAAAGTAAGGAATAACAACTACAAAAAAGAGCACAAATTTGAAGCATTACCTGATTTAGTCAAAACATCTAATTATGGAAACATACACTTCAATGACATCAGTAGAAAAAATTGGGATACACATGTTGTACCTATATCAAAATATGGTTTTAAAGTTGATGATATTTTATTTCAAAAACTAAAAAAAGACATTTTAGAAAAAAGCTCAAGATTATTTATAGTGGACATAAGTCTAATTGATATGATAGGTCACTCTTATGGTAGTAATTCAAAAAAATATCTTGAAGCATTAACAGAGACTGATAAAAGACTGGGGGATTTCTTTAATTTCCTTACTAAAAACAAGGTTCTAAATGATACTATAGTCATAATCAGCTCAGACCATGGCCAGACAGTTATGGACCATGGTTATGCTTCAAAATCAGAAACAGAAGTCCCATTGTTAATGGTTGGAAAAGGCATCAGTAAAAACAAAGTTCTCGACTATACACCTTCAATCACAGACATATGCCCTACAATCTGTTACTTGCTTAATATCAGGTATCCAAAACAAGCTAATGCAAGAGTTCTTATAGAAGCTATTAAAAAATGATTTTATCTTTTGATAAGGTTTATCGCAGCTTTTTCTGTTTTTGTCTCTTGCTTTAAAGTCAATATATTAAAAAATGACTTCATTGTTTTTAAAGGATGGTAAAATAATTTATTTAAATGGAACAAAAAGGTTATTCTCCCTCTCATTCTCATAATATAGTCTCCAGAAACATATTCAGACCATGACGCTCTTGAAGCAAAATCACTGATTGTAACTAAACTTGTAAAAAATTTATCATCTATAACAATACTTTTATCTTTTATGAACTTATAAAACATCTCAGATCCAGGCAGCATACCCAAATTAGAAACTATAACATCATCTACACCAACCCTAGCCAACTTTAATGCAAAGTTTAATGTTTTTTTAATATCTTCTTTCTTCTCAGTTGGAAATCCTAAGATAAAAAAAGCACCAACTTTGATTCCTAAATCTACACAATCTTTAGCAACTTGCAAAACCTTATCAAGATTTTGTTTTTTATTAATAACCTCTTCTAAAATTCTCTCTGAACCAGACTCAGGAGCAATACACAAATAAAAACAACCAGCTTTCTTCATATATTCTAATGTTTCTCTGTCAGTAACACTAGCTCTTATGCCATTTGGTAACTGCCACTTTATCTTCAACTTTTTTTTCAATATTAATTTGCATATCTCAATAACTCTTTTTTTCTCTAGTGTAAAATTTTCATCCTCAATCATAAACTCCTTAATCCCGTACTTTTCTATGCATTCTTCTATCTCTCTGACAAAATTCTCTGGAGATCTTGACCTATACTTATTATTGAAATTAGGGGAAGTGCAATAAGTGCATTTAAATGAGCAGCCCCTGGAGGACATTATAGGAGTCCATTTTCCAGAAACAGGACCATGTGCTTCTTTTGCTTTATAATAAAGCTCTAAGTCTATTCCATCTCTGTCAGGAAATGGCAATTTATCAAGATTCTTTACAAACCTTATCTCTTTATTCACAAATACACCTTTACCTTTCTTATATCCTATGCCTTTAATACTTTTGACATTTTCTCCATTCTTTAAAGAATCTAAAAGTTCAATAAAACTATCCTCACCCTCTCCAATTAAAACATAATCTATCTCTGAATTTTTCAGTGAATATTCTGGCAAAGCGCTTGCATGTGTACCTCCAACCACAATGGGAATATTTATTTTATTCTTTATTTCTGAAGAAAGCGCTGAAACTATTGGAAAAGAATATGAAAAAAGATTTGTTATACCGACAATATCAAACTTTTTACAATGCTCTGCTATTTCCTTAAAAGACATTCCCTTATATTCAAATCCATTATAGCTATTAACATTGCTAGGAGCCTCTGCTAAAGCATCCAATATCTCAACCTCATAACCTTTTTGCTTCGCAACTGCACTTAGATACATAATACTCAAAGGAGGATTTACAGCTCCTATGATATTCCATTTTGTATGCAATGTTGGCGGATTTATAAGTAGTATTTTCATAATTTCTTTTATATCATAATAAAGTTATAAAACTTTCGTAATAAAAATAAGAAAGTTTATAAAGTCAGTATTATGTTATATTGTAACATGAATGGGGGATCATTTAAAAAGCAGGAATCTACAAGAAATTCTATTTTTAGAAATAAGTATGCAATTATAGTGTTAATCTTAATAATACTCTTAGTATCATCTTATCTGTACCAATCATCAAAAAACAATATTCTAAAAAAAGAAGTTAAATCTTATGAATTTGAACTTCTCAGAACATATGATAGCTTAATTGATTATTTAACCAAACAGCAAATACAAGTAGATGATGTTACTGTAAGATGGAACGACGCACTTAGTTCTCCAGATACTTCAACAGATTACAATCTATTAAAAGAAATTTATGATGACTATGTTTTAAAGTTCAATAAATTTAGTGAGGGTGTTGGGATATATGACAGTATAGTTAGTATTGATTATGATAATCCAAGTATATTTAGTATTATTAATGAAAATGTCGTCAATGATAAAAGTGAGCTAGATAGAATGATGGGGGTTTATGTTGGAAATAAGATTACATTCCAAAACTATTTAGGCAGTATTACAAACCAAACCTACTTAATTGATAATATAAATAAACAACAAATACAAGTTGATGATGCAGTTATTAGATGGAACGACGCACTTGGTTCTCCAGATACTTCAACAGATTACAATCTATTAAAAGAAATTTATGATGACTATGTTTTAAAGTTCAATAAATTTAATGAAAGTGTTAGGGTTTATAACAATATAACTAAGATCGACAATGATGAG
>CAZSMA010000017.1:17727-20401 GCA_964608065.1 uncultured Methanosarcinales archaeon | reverse complement strand
AAAGGGAGTATATTGAAGTTTCTTGGTGGGGCTGCAGTTACAGCTGGTGTTATGGTTGCTACACATGGTATAGTTGGAATGAATAGTGTTTATACTGCTATAGGTAATGCAATTGGCTATCTTATTGAAATAAAGAGGAATAAGGAGAAATTCAAATTTTCAAGGTTTTTCAAAGAAGCTTGGACAGGAGCTGTAATGGGTGTTGTTGGAACTGGAATATACACTGCTATTGATAAAGTTCCTGTTGTAAAAATGGTAGAACCTCTTAAGAATGTTGTTCCTAAATATTATGAAATTGTTAAAAAAGCTGCTAAAACATTAGCTTTTAATCCAGGGCTTTTATTTCCGTATCTTGCATTCTATAAAGGATTTACTTATTTAAGAGATAATTTTGGGAAAATGAAGAATAAGAAAGATGGAAGTATGTTAAAAGAAACTTATGAGAAAGGTGTTAAGAAAGATTTTGGTAAAGATATGAAGAAAATATTTGGATTGTTTCCAATACATTATGTTAATGTTAACTATGTTACACATGTTCCAACTAGAATTATAATTGGAGTAATTAATGATATATTGTTCAGGTTTTTTCAGAGGAAGAAAGTTGAACCAGTTGAAAATAAAAACACACTTAGAGATAAGCATGATACTCTTAAAAATAAATACCAGAATTTGAAAGATAGGTATAACACAAACTATGGGACTCCTGCTTTAGCAGGAAGTTATTAAGCTCAAGGGAATCAAATGAAAATGCTCCTGGAACTTAGGTTCTGGGAGTGTTTTTCTTTTTAATTAATACAAAAAGTTTTTATATTCTGCTGCGATTTGGTCTAATTGGGGGATTAAATGTTAAATAGAAGGAGTTTTTTGAAAGAAGGTTTAACTATTACTGGATTATCTGTATTGGATCCTTTAAAACTATTTTCTTTTCCTAGTTCAGAAGGAAGTTTGGAGGCAAAAGTAACAGAAGAACAAATTAAGGAAAATCTGAAGAACCAGGGGTCTTTTGTTGATAGGCACTATGGTCAAAGAACAGAGTGGGGTTGTTATGATTATGTTAGGTCATTGGTAGAGCACTTAAAAGAAAAAGTTGAAGATTATGAAAATGCAAACAAAGCCTATTCTTTTTTAGAGAAAGGTGATATAAGTGCAGCCGCTGATAAGATTAGTTCACTTGAAGAATATTTTACGGGTTTTTTTATTAAAAGAGGATATTTTGCTAGAAATGATTCCGAGATTGAACCAATAACTAAAATAATACGGAATATTGGAAATTCAGATGAAGAGCTAGTAAGATTACAAAAGCATTTGCGAGATCTAAAAGAAGGCTTAAAAGATTATTCTCGTTATTTAGAAATTGCTATAGGTGCATTAAAAGAGGCAAGAAAGGTTGCAGGGTATTCAGACCCAAGTTCAAGAGTATATCAAGAGACTGCAAATTTATTGCAAGATTTAAGTGCAAAGTTGACTGCAGGAACACTTGATAATTATGTTGATGCATATGAAAATCTGATTAAAAATGACCCTGTTGATCCTGAATTAGAATATGATTTGCTGTTTAAGATAAACATGCATGCAGAAAGCTATTTAAGAACAGATACTTCTAGGATGGCGTACAATAAGTTAAACTTCCTTAGAAATATTGAGATTCCAATTGCAGAACTTCTGAAAGAGGGTAAAAAAGCTGGAATTATTCATCCTCGTTTTCGTGAATTGGTGAGAAAGGCCAAATTTTGTCTTGTAAATATCCACCAAATGAAAGATAAGGTTGGGGATTATAATCAAAAAACAAAAGTTGTTATTCCAGATGCGATGAACAATAACGTTATGGGTATGGGCAGATGGATGGATATTAGGAGGTGGGGACACTATAGTCAAAAGTTGTATCCTAGAGGTAAGGCCATTCTGAATGATAGGTTCCTTGAAAGTCTTCATATAAAAGAGAAGTTATATATTTCTGAAATGGAAAAAAAATTTAATTGGTCTGAGAAAGGTTAGTTTTGACATTTTTATTTAATCCAAACATTTTTATAATAAATAGAACTAATTTCTTAATTATGAAATTCCTGAAAGAAGTCTTAAACGAAATAACTCCAAGCAAAGAGGAGGAAAAAGAGATTAAAAATACAGTTAATTCCATGCTTAATAGGATAAACAAAGGGTTGAAAGGTGCAAAAGCTGAGTTAGGTGGGAGTGGGGCAAAAGGAACCTGGCTGAAGCAGTTTGATGTTGATTTTTTTGTTAAGTTTAATTATCAGAAATATAAGAGTAAAAGTGATAAATTAAGTGATATTTTAGAGAAGCATTTGAAAAAAAAGTTTAAGAAGATAATAAGGTTGCATGGCTCTAGAGATTATTTTCAGATTAAAGAAAAAGGATATACGTTTGAGATTGTTCCTATACTAAATATAAATAAAGCAGAAGAAGCTATTAATATAACTGATGTCAGTCCGTTGCATGCAAAATGGGTGTTAAAACATAAGAAATATTTAGATGATATAAGGTTGGCTAAGAAATTCTGCAAAGCTGCTAAAGTTTATGGTGCTGAGAGTTATATACAAGGATTTTCTGGATATATTTGCGAGATATTGGCTGTTTATTATAAAGGGTTTTTGCCATTAGTTAGAGAAGCATTTGAAAAAAAAGTTTAAGAAGATAATAAGGTTGCATGGCTCTA
>CAZSMA010000017.1:0-17627 GCA_964608065.1 uncultured Methanosarcinales archaeon | reverse complement strand
TTAGAGAAGCATTTGAAAAAAAAGTTTAAGAAGATAATAAGGTTGCATGGCTCTAGAGATTATTTTCAGATTAAAGAAAAAGGATATACGTTTGAGATTGTTCCTATACTAAATATAAATAAAGCAGAAGAAGCTATTAATATAACTGATGTCAGTCCGTTGCATGCAAAATGGGTGTTAAAACATAAGAAATATTTAGATGATATAAGGTTGGCTAAGAAATTCTGCAAAGCTGCTAAAGTTTATGGTGCTGAGAGTTATATACAAGGATTTTCTGGATATATTTGCGAGATATTGACTGTTTATTACAAAGGGTTTGTTAATTTGGTAAAAACAGCTGCTAAATGGAATGATAAGGTTATAGTTGATATTAACAATTACTATAAAAACAAGAATGTTCTGTTTGAGATGAATGAAAGCAAGGTAGTCAGTCCTTTGGTTATTGTTGATCCTGTGCAGAATGACAGGAATGCTGCTGCAGCTATTAGTGAAGAGAATTTTGAAAGGTTTAAAGATTATTGTAAGAAATTTGTCAAGAATTCAAGTAAAATGTTTTTTGTTGAGAAAGAAATTACAAAGGAATTTTTGAAAAGGAAAAGCGGTAAGAATAAATTAGTTTATCTGGAAGCTATGCCTATGAAAGGCAAAATTGATGTTATTGGTGGAAGATTGATGAAGGCTTTTAGGTTTATTAAAAATCAAATTATTTTTTATGAGTTCAAACTAAAGGATTATGGCTGGGAATGGGGAAGAGAAGGGAATGCTAAATTCTGGTTTGTTGTGGATAATAAAGATTTAAGTAAGGTCAAGAAAGTTTCAGGTCCTCCTATTTTTCTTAAAGACCATGTTAAAAGGTTTGAGAAGAAATATAAGAAGACTTTTGTTGAAAAAAGAAAAGTTTGCGCTAATGTTAAGAGGAAGTATTATAAGATAGAAGAGTTAGTTAAGGGCTTGGTTAAGGATGAATATGTTAAGGAAAGGGTAAAATCTGTAATGATTTCTTAATTAGCAAAATATTTAAATGAGTATTATATAGGTAATTGAGTAATAAAATGGATGTTGAAGAGTGGTTTGAAAAATATAAGTTTAAATGTACTGAGTTTTCTAATATCCAGAGGCTTGTTCAGCTAAAGAAGGGTAGGAAAATAAGTCTGGTTATTCCTACATTAAATGAAGGAGAAACCATAGGAAGGATTATTTCTATTCTGAAAGAAGAGTTAATGGAGAAGTACAAGTTATTGGATGAAATATTGGTTGTAGACAGTGGAAGTACTGATAATACAGAAAGTGTTGTTAAACAAATTGGAGCAAGTTTTTTTTTTTCTGAAAAACATTTAAAAAAATATGGAAAAGCTAAAGGTAAAGGAGAGAATCTGTGGAAAAGTTTGTTTTTAGCTCAAGGAGATATTATTGTTTTTTTGGATGGTGACATTAAAAATATGCATCCAAGGTTTGTTTATGGTTTAGTAGGGCCTTTGTTAACAAGGAATAATATTATGTTTACTAAGGCTTTTTACAAAAGACCCCTTAGAGTTGGAGAAAAAATAGAGCCTTTAGGTGGTGGAAGAGTTACTGAGTTGTTGATAAGGCCTTTGTTTAATATGTATTTTCCAAGGTTAAGCGGCTTCATCCAGCCTTTAAGCGGAGAGTATGCTGGAACTAGGGGGTTATTTGAAAGGATTCCTTTTTTCACTGGCTATGGTGTTGAGACCGGGATGTTAATTGATATTCAGAAGAAGTTTGGTTTAAAAGTAATAGCACAAGTTGATTTGTTTAAAAGGGTGCATAGAAATCAGAGTTTAGCTAGTTTGAGTAATATGGCTTTTGGTATTTTAGGAGTTTTTGCTAAGAGGGCTAATACTTTGGGTAAATTGATTCTTGTTAAAGATATAAGGAAAAATTACAGGATTATAGAAAGGAAAAAAGAAAACGGTAGGGTTAGTTATGGGTTGAAAGAAAAAATAATAAAAGACAAGCAAAGGCCTCCGATGATTGCAATAAAAGAGTACAGGAAAAAATTTAAAAGAGAGCCAAAGTGGATGTATGTATGATAAATGAAAAAGATAATATTTACTGATTTGGATGGAACATTATTAGATCATGATACTTATTCTTTTAAGAAAGCTACACTTGCTTTGGGGTTATTAAAGAAGAATAAAATTCCTTTGATAATATGTACAAGTAAAACAAGGAGTGAGATAGAGTTTTATAGAAGGAAATTAAGGAACAAAGATCCTTTTATTTCTGAGAATGGTGGAGCTATATTTATTCCAAAAGATTATTTTGATTTTAAATTTAAATACAATAAAAAAGATAATAGGTATTATATTATTGAATTAGGAACTGATTATAAGAAATTGGTTAATGTTTTAAAGAAAATAAAAAAAAATGTAATAGGATTTAGTGATATGTCAATTAAGGATGTAGCAAAAGATACTGGTTTAAGTTTAAATGAAGCAAGATTAGCAAAGAAAAGAGAATATGATGAGGCTTTTAAGATTTTGAATAAAAAAGATGAGAAGGATATTTTAAGGCTGATAAAAAAGGATAAACTTAATTATACAAAAGGTGGAAGATATTATCATTTAATGGGAAAAAGTGATAAAGGCAAAGCAGTTATGATTTTATCACGGTTGTTTAAGAGGAAGTTTGGTAGGATAAGGACAATTGGATTAGGAGATTCAAGGAATGATTTTGAGATGTTGAATAATGTTGATAAAGGTTATTTAGTCAGGAGAAAGGATAAAGGGTATTCTTCAGAAAAATATATAAAAGCAAAGGGTATTGGTCCTGTAGGATGGAATAAAGCTGTAAAAAAGGTTTTAGGATGATTAAAATAGAGGAAGCTGAGAAACTGTATGAAAAAAGTATAGGGGTTTTAAAAAAAAGTCAGTTAAGGAATGGTGGTTGTTTAGCAACACCAAAAGGAGAAAGATACCCTTATGTTTATCCAAGAGATCATGCTTTTTGTATATTGGGTTTTATTTCTGCTGGAATGTTTAAAGAAGCTAGAAATGGTTTGAATTTTGTTTTAAGTGAGCAGTTAAAGAGCGGAGCTTTTCCGCAGAGGTATGATACTAAAGGCAGAGATGCTTCTTATAAACCAATACAGATAGATGGAACAGGGTTAATAATATATTCATTTTGTGAGTATGTTAAAGCAAGTAATGATTTGGAGTTTGCAAAGCAGAATTGGAAGATTATAGAAAAGGCTGTGGATTATATTAAAAAAAGTATGGTTAATGGAATAGACCTAATTTTTACTCCAAATTCAATACATGAATTTCCTCCATCAGAGCAAGGAATGGAAATATGGGCAAATTGTGTTTGCTGGAGGGCTTTGAAGGAGTTAAATTATGTTGCTATTTTTTTGGGGAAAAAAAATGATTATAGAAAGGTTGCACAAAAGATAAAGAACAGCATATTGAGATATATGTGGAATTCAAGAGTACAAAGTTTTATTAAGAATATAAGGATAATGGAGTCAAGCTCTGTAAAAGTAGATGTGGATGCTTCACAATGTGCTGTTGGTTATTTTGATATATTAGATGAAAACAATGAAAAAGTGATGAAAACTGTAGAGAGAATAGAAAAAGAATTGTGGAACAAGGAATTAGGAGGGATATGCAGATATCCAAAGAATGAAGGAAGGAATAATGGGGGGTGGGGGCCTTGGCCTCATTTTACATTAATGATATGCAGGCACTGGATAAAATTAAGGAATAAAGGGAAGGCAGATAAGTATCTTAACTGGGTTTTGAAAGTTGCTTATAATTATGAGTTGCCCGAGCATATATCAACTGTTAAGGAGTTTAATGAGTATATAACAGATTTTACAGAGGCAGGAATATTAAGAGTTGATAGAATGATTTTGATAAGAAATGCAAAGAAGCATCCAATGTTTAAGAAAGGCATAGCTTATATCACAATACCTTTGACATGGCCTCACGCTGAGTTTATTAGAACTTGGAATTTATATAAAGAGGTTTTCTTAAAATAAATATGAAATATTATATTGGCTTAGACATCGGCGGAACAAAAATAACAGGAATTCTTATTAATGATAAATATAAAATAATAAGAAAGGAAAAAATATTAACAGAAAGGGGTAAAAAAGAAAAAAAAACTTTGAAAATTATTTTTTCTTTAATAGAAGACTTAAAACAAGATTATAGAATTTCTGGAGTTGGAATTAGTATTGCAGGTCATTTAAAAGATGGTATTTTAGTTAATTGCCCTAATATTCCTAATTTAAATAATATTGATATTATGAAAGATTTAAAAAAAAATATTAAAGAAAGGTTTGTTATAGAGAATGATGCTAATTGTTTTGCCATAGCTGAGAATATATATTGGAAGAAGAAAAATATGGTAGGGGTTATAATTGGAACAGGTATTGGAACTGGAATTATAATTGATGGCAAATTGTATAGAGGTAAATCAGGTTCTACTGAATTTGGACATACAATTATTGATCCTTCAGGAATGAAATGCAGGTGTGGTAAAAAAGGAGATTTTGAAAGTTGGTGCAGTGGGGAGAATATTCTAAAAAGATATAAAGCAAAAGGTGGAAAATTAAATACAACAGAAGGGGTTTTTAAGTCAAACCATAAAATAGCTAAGAAAGTTATGAATGACACATACAAGTATTTAGGAATTGGTTTAGCAAATATAGTTACTGCTTTAAATCCGGAATTAATAGTTTTAGGCGGGGGGGTTAGCACTGATTTAGATTATAAAAAGTTAAATAAAGAAGTAAAAAGAAATGTTATAAGGGAGCTAAGAGATGATGTAAAGGTAGTTAAAAACAAATTAGGAGCTGATTCTGGAGTTATAGGGTCTGTTAGATTAGTTATTGAGAAAAATATATAAAGTAGTGAGATTAATATATTATGTTATGGTATTTATTAAAAAACATGGTATTATACTAAACCCTACTAAACTAGAATTTGAAAGTAAAGGGGTATTTAATCCAGCATGTATTAGAGAAGGAAAATATGTGCATATGTTCTATCGTGCTTGGAACAAAGACAAACGTTCAACCATAGGTTATTGTAAACTTGACGGCCCTCTAAAAGTTGTGGAAAGGGCAAAGGAACCATTGTTATTTCCAGAATCAAAATATGAACATAACCTTGAAGATCCTAGAATAGTTTTTCTTGATGGATTATATTATCTCACTTATATCGCTTATGATGGTAAAAATGTGCGTATAGCCTATGCAACAAGTAAAGATCTGAAAACATTTCAAAAGAAAGGAATAATCTCTCCTGAAATAACCTATGATAAAGCAGAGGACCTATTTCGTGCTTGTAGGTCTAAATTAAAAGAAAGGTATTTTCTTTTTGAATCACGTTTCAAAGACATAGCTGGGAAAGATGTTTTGTTATGGAATAAAGATGCTTTATTTTTTCCAAAAAAAATCAATGGAAAATTTGCATTAGTGCATAGGATTCTGCCAGATATACAGGTTATTTATTTTAAGAAATTTTCAGACCTCACGATGGATTATTGGGAAAAATATCTCAAAAGATTATGTGATTTTGTTGTTTTAGAATCAAAATACTGGTATGAAAGCAGGAATATTGGAGGAGGGTGCCCACCTATTGAAACTTCAAAAGGGTGGTTATTGATTTATCATGCTGTTGATGATATGGACAGGGGAAAAATATACAGAGCAGGAGCTGCTTTGTTGGATAAAAAAAATCCTACAAAAGTTATTGGACACCTTAGAGAGCCTTTATTTTCTCCAGAAGAACATTGGGAGAAAAAAGGTAATGTAGATAATGTTGTATTTCCAACAGGAGCTGTTGTTTTTGGTAAGAGACTTTATATTTACTATGGGGCTGCTGACAAAAGAATTGCTGTTGTTTCCCTCGATCTTAAAGAACTCTTAGATAAATTGATTAGCGAAAAAGAACCAAAAGCTAGTTTATATAATAAGAAATAAAAAAAAAAAAATGATAGATGAATGTTATGAAAAGGCAAAAGAAACAATAAGGAAGTGTTCAACTAAACATGGTTTGTTTGCTTCTGCAGGCAAAAGCGGTTATAACGCAGTATGGGCCAGAGATAGTATGATTAGTTTTCTTGGAGCAAGTTTAATTAAGGATAAATCATTTAAGAATACATTCAAACAAAGCTTAATTCTTCTTGGAAATAATCAAAGTGAAAAAGGGCAGATTCCAAATTGTGTTGACAAATTTAGTAGAAGAAAACCACATGTAGATTTTGCATCAATTGATTCAAGTTTGTGGTATATAATTGGACATTTTAGCTATAGGAAAAGATATAATGATAATTCGTTATTTAATAAACAAAAAATTCAAAAAGCATTTAATTGGCTACAATGCCAAGATTTTGGTGAAAAAGGGATGTTAACACAGCTTCCTACAACAGATTGGCAGGATGCTTTTCCTCATAAGTATGGTTATACAATAAGTACACAGGCGTTGTATTACAAAGTTTTAACTTTGATGGGAAAACAAAAAGAAAAAGGTAGATTGAAATTTATGGTTAATGAAAATGAAGATACTAAACTATGGAATGGTGAGTTTTATTTTTCTTACAGATGGAAAAATCACAATAAGTACAAGGAAATTGGGGAATGGTTTGATTCATTAGGCAATATTTTAGCAATTGTTTTTGATTTAGCTGATAATAAAAATGCAGAAAAAATTATTAATTATATTTATAGAAAGAAAATAAATATTCCTTATGCCCTTAAGGCAATTTATCCCCCTATAATGAAGGGAACTAAAAATTGGCAAGATTATTTTGAAGATTGCGATGCGCGTAAGCCTTATAATTATCTAAATGGAGGGATATGGACATTTATAGGAGGATTCTATGTTTTAAGTTTAATCAAATTAAGAAAATTTAAAAAAGCAGAAGATGAACTTAAAAAACTTGCTGAAGCGAATATAAAAGAAAATTTTCCTGAGTGGATAGATCCTTTAACAAAAGGGGCTTATGGAAAATTACAAGCATGGAGCGCTGGAGTATATATTTTGGCGTATGAGTCTTTAAAAGAAAGAAAAATATTAATCTAAATTTAATTTTTCTTTTATTATGTTTACCATTTTTTTTGCGATATAGTTATAATCAAGATTAGTTACTACATGTTGTCTTGCTTGTTTTCCTATTTTTTCTCTTAGACTTTCATCTGTTAAAAGTTTTAGAGTGTATTTTCTTAAATCATTAATATCTGCTCTGTATGCAAATGTTTTTGGAGCATCAAATTTTATACTTTCTTTTTTATTAAAACCCATAGAAGGATAAACCCATTCGTTATTTAGCTGAATTTCTTTAGAAACTTTAGCAAGAAATCCTGTCTTATTATGGATTATAGTTTCTGATGGGCCCATCTTGTTTATCGATATAACTGGTTTGCCACAGGACATTGCCTCAACTTGTACCATCCCATAGCCCTCTAATCTTGATGGTGCAGCATAAATGTCTGCAGCATTTAAAAGATGAACCATAAACTCTTGACTAAATTCATCATCTACAAAAACAACTTTATCTCTTATGCCTAAGCTTTCTGCTAATTCAAGTTCTTGTTCTCTCCAATTTTGTGAACATTCACTTGGCCATGATTTACAAACATATTTCCAATCTTTAAATTCCTTATCAACTTGTGCCAGAGCTTTCATCATTTCTTGCGCTCCTTTTGATGTTACATCTCCTCCAACTGTAAGAATCATTTTTTCATTGTCTTTTACTCCAAAAACATTTCTTATAGATTTGTTATATTCTGGATTATTTATTGGTCTAAACATGTCTGTGTCTATACCTATGTGCATTGGGATTATTTTGCCTATATCTGTGCCGTCCCTTTTATAGATTTGTCTTACCCACTCGCTTGTTGTGAACATTAGCTCAAGTTTGTTAAAGTCATCTTGGTAGTTTGCTACCCAGCCATCTGCATTGAACCAAGGAACTGGTTTAACACCGTATTTTAGTGGTTCTCTAATTATTTCTGGAACGTTTCCCCAGAATCCTGCACCCAAAGCAACATCTAATTTGAGGTGTTTTAGAAAAAAAGTTTTTTGAATACTTGACTTAAAGTGGCATGGGGTTGCTTCATTACCTGAATTTAAGATTCCCCTATATAGTAAATGTCCTTGTAAGCTTTGCCCATCAAATTCGAATGGATGGGAGTAAAGTACCAAAAATCTCATTTTTTTAATTTAAATGCCTCCTTGTCTGTGCAACAAAGATATTCAAAGGATTTCTTATTAAATCCATAGACATCTTCAATGATTTTCTTTTTTTTTTTAAAGTAATTATTGTTTAACATTATAAATCTATCTGATTTTGGGTTTGCATAATAGTTTTCTTTCTTTCTTTTGTATGAAAAAAAAAAAGAAGAAGAATCTGCTGAGATTTCTTTTTTCTTTAACATTTTAATAACAGCTTTGTGTATATCAATGTGTCTTTTATGGCCATACTCTCCATTTTTTCCGTGAGTAAAAATAATATCATAATTTTTATTAGCGTATTTTTTAATGTGGTTAATAACTTCTTCTGTTGAGATGTCATTTAGTTGTTCATCTTCTAAATCTGACATAAAACATTTTGCTTTCAATAGTTTGCAAACTTTTTTGAATTTAGGAGCTCTGTCCTTGTCATTTTTTCTACACAAACTTATGATAGTAATATCCCAATTATTACAATTGCTTAGAAGTGTTCCACCCATCCAAATTGTTTCATCATCAGGGTGTGCTACTATTACTAATACTTTCTTTTTCATTGCTAATGAGAAATTTTGATGATAAATAAATCTTTCTATGAAATATGGTTCGAAAACATAAAGTTTTATATATTTTAAATGATAGCTTTTTAATTAAGAAGGATAATAATAATAAAAAATGTTTCAAACAGAAAAAGAGATGATAGAAAGTGTAGATGTTATTAAAAACTTTAATTTAGAGTTAACAAAGGGATTAGCAAAAAAGATAAAAAAAAGAGAGAGAATAATTTTTACAGGTATGGGCAGTAGTGTTTTGTTTCCTGCCAATAACGCTAAAAGCAGGGCTTTTGAGCTTAATATTAAAAATAGGGTTGAGGTTTATTTTGCTTCTGATTTGTTGAATATTAATGATTTTTCTGATAGTTATGTTTTTTTATGCAGCAATTCAGGTATGACAAAAGAGACAATTCTGTTACAAGACTATTTAAAAAAAAAAAAAGTAAAATATATAGCCGTAACAGCAGTACCAGATTCAATTTTGGCGAAAAGGTGTAAGGATAAAATAATTATGCAATGTGGTTTTGAAAAAGGTGTTGCCGCTACTAAGAGTGTTATTGAACAAGGGCTAATACTTGATTCTTTAATATTAAATATTGCTAGAAACCAGGGCATAAGAATAGATTTTAAGAAGATAGAGAGATTTCTTTTGGATGCTTCTAAGAATATTCTGCGGAATATTAATGTAAATGTTCCAAGTAGGATGCTAAATTCTCTGGCAGATGCTTCTATGTTTTATTTTGTTGGAAGAACAACAGGGGTTGCACAGGAAATCACTTTGAAGGCTCATGAAATTACAAGAAAGAGTGCTTTTTTTTTTCCTGATACGCATATAGCACATGGGATAGAGGAGTCTATTGAATCTAATCCCCTAATACTGTTTGAGCCAAGTAAATTCAAGAAATTTATTGATGATTTCAAAAGATTTTCTGAAAGAACTAATTGCAAATTATTTGGCATAGATAAATATAAAATTATAGATGGAACTAAAATTAAATCCACACCTTATTTTGAGAATTATTGTCTTTTGGCTGGTGGGTGGGGTTTATTACTAAAGACTGCTAAGAAAATGGGTTTAGATATTGATAAGCCTAAAAAGATAGCAAAGGTAGGAAATCCTTATAGAGAACCTAAGGTTTAGATGGGGCAAAGAAAGAAAGAAAAAAAAATGATTTTCAATAGATAAATTTATAATATATCTCTTTTTTTCTAATCAATATAATGAAGAGCAAAGAAAAATCATCATGGATAGTGTATATGGGGACATTCCCTCCAAGAGAGTGCGGTATAGCAACTTTTACTAAAGATTTGGTTACAGCAATGGATAGAAAATATTATCCTTCGATAAAGTCAAAGATTATTGCAATGAATGACGATATAGCTAATATATATAATTATCCTGAAGATGTTATATTCCAAATAGATGAAGGTGATATTAATGGATATATAGAAGTAGCGAAAAAGATTAATGAAATAGATAAAATTAAACTCGTTAATATTCAGCACGAATTTGGTATTTTTGGAGGAGAATATGGTAGTTATTTAATAGCATTTCTTGAGATTATAAATAAACCAGTAATAATCACATTTCATACAGTTTTGCCGAATCCTAATGATAAATTGAAAAGGGTTGTTCAGTCATTGGCAGAAAAATCAGTATATTTTATTGTAATGACAAAAAAAGGCGTAGATATTCTTAGGAATGATTATGAAATAAAGACTGATATTGAGATTATTCCGCATGGAATACCAAGTGTTCAATTTGAATCTAGTTTAAAAACAAAAAATGATTTGGGCTATAAAAACAGAACTGTTTTATTATCATTCGGAATGATGAATAAGGGGAAGGGTTATGAATATGTGATTGATGCTCTACCAAAAGTTATTGAGAAATATCCTGATATTTTGTATTTGATAGTAGGTGAAACACACCCTGTGGTTAGAAAAAAGGAAGGAGAGCAATACAGAAATTTTCTTGAAAAAAAGGTAAAAGAATTAAATCTCAAAAAAAATGTAAAATTCTATAATAAATATATTAAATTAAGCGAAATAGTAAAATATCTGCAAGCAACTGATATCTATATATGTGCTAACAATAATCCAAACCAAATTACAAGTGGGACATTAGGTTATGCAATGGGTGCTGGCAGAGCAGTTATATCAACACCTTTTTTGCATGCTAAGGATATAGTAAATCATGAAAGGGGGTTACTAGTAGAGTTTAGAAATCCTGAGTCATTTGCAAATGCAATAATAAAGATATTATCTAGTCCAGGCTTAAAAGAGAGTATGGAAAAGAACGCATATTCATATACGAGACATATGACTTGGCCTAACGTTGCATTATCTTATATAGAAGTGTTCAGTAAGCATATTAGATTATCTGAGAAGCATGAAACAGCATTTCCAAAATTGAAGCTAAATCACCTTATGAAACTTACAGATAAATTTGGAATTATTCAATTTGTAAATCATACTCAACCAGATAAATATTCTGGATATACACTTGATGACAATGCAAGAGCTATGATAGCTTTGAGTAGGTATTATAATGTTTTCAATGATAATTCTAAGCTAAGGATGATAAATACATATCTAAAATTTATTGAGTATGTTCAGCAGAAGGATGGAAGATTGTATAATGTTGTTGACCATAATAAGAAAATAGACTTGAGCCAATGGAGTGACGATGCTCATGGAAGAGCATTATGGGCTCTTGGTTATTTAATATCTATAGAACCAATTCCAGTGGATTTGAAGAATAAAGCAGAGGAGATATTTTGTAAAGCGTTAGATGTATTTAGAAACATTAAATCTCCCAGAGCAGTTGCATTCATAATTATTGGATTATATTTTTACAATAAGTCAAAACCCTTATCTGAAAATATTTCTAAAATTAGGAAATTAACTAATCATTTAGTCTCATTGTATAAGGATAATTCCTCTGATAAGTGGCAATGGTTTGAAGAATACCTTACTTATTCCAATAGTAAATTGCCTGAAGCTCTTTTTTATGCCTATCTTGCTACACATGATAAAGAATATTTAAAGATTGCAAAATCAACCTTGGATTTTTTGATCTCAATTACTTTTGAAAAAGGAATATATGCTCCTATTGGACATGATGGGTGGTATTTTAGGGATGGTAAAAAAGCTCATTTTGATCAACAGCCAGTGGATACTGCATCAATGGTCCATACGCTTGTATTAGCTAATAAAATAACAAAAGAAGATAAGTACATGGAGGACGGAATTAGAGCATTTCATTGGTTCTTGGGAAAAAATTCTTTGAATCAGACTATTTATGATGAATCCACTGGAGGATGTCATGATGGAATAGGTGAGTTTTCAATAAATCTAAATCAAGGCGCTGAGTCAACAATATCATATTTACTTGCAAGACTGAGTTTAGGAAAAAAACAATAAAATTATTAGGTGATATTATAATCCAAAACTTTAAAAATTTATTTTATCATTATTAATTGAACCACCACATTTATAAAGAAATAAAGATAAATTTTCATTTAAAGATGACATTAAAACAATTATTAGAATTAAAAATGAATTCAGATCTCATGTTTGACAGGTCCCTTAACCTTAAGGATATCTTGTCTAATATTTATGTAAAAACAAAAACAAGGGACCATAACATATTATTAAGAAAAATTGAGAATTCTCGACTAATTTATAATAGAAAAGAACCTATAATCATCTCACTGAAAAAGGCATTTATATTAGCTAATAAATTTGAAGATACTCTTGATTCAATTAAAAAATTTAAACTAAAAAGAGAGCTGCTCATTAAGAGTTATATGAAAGAGTATAAAAAAGTCTCTAAGTATTCTATTAAAAAATTAGATAGTTTAATAGTGGACAATAATAGGCTAAAAAGATTTAATGCATGTAAATGGAGTATAGAAACAATTAATGTAAAGGATTTGGGAGTTTGGCCTTCTCTTGGAGGAATAGATCAATTCACTACATGTGGCAACCTATTGGATACTAAGGAGAAAATAATTGACTTGATAAAAAATACTCATAAATTCACATGGCCGATAAAGCATATTCTCCCATATAAGTCATTGTCAAGATTTATCCTAGAAGAAAAGCACGCAGATCTGATTTTTAGATTTTATCCAATTATTGTTACAGCAAAAGGGCCAAATACCAGGCGAGTAAATGCTGATAGGATAACTAGAAAAAAATTGGGTTTGGGCTATAAAATAACTCCTTATGATATAGAAGATGGAAATCACAGAGCAACAGCATTTGCATTATTTGGAATTAGGAAAATAAAATGTTTTGTTGGAAGAGGTTTAGTTACAGATATGCCATAATTGATTTTAAAAGCTCACCCATATTTTTTTGAATACGTTTACAAAGTTGTTTTTCTTCTGATGCTTGCCAGTTTATTACATATTTTCTCCAATTTGAATTTTTTAACTTTTTCTGATGTTTGCCAAAGAAAACGATAATTTCTTTATCAGTTACATATCTATCTTTATTTTCAACAATTATATGTGGCACTTCATTCAAGTATTTTCTTCCTGCAACCATATAAGCAAGCAGAGAGTGATGCCCATCAAATAATATCCATTCTTTTTTTTTTTGTTTAACTAATTTTATATTAGGCAAACCCTTAGGAGATAAAATATCTTTTCCAGAGTTTATTTGTTTAATCATAAATTTTATTTGAGAATTATCTTTAATTCCTGTACTGTTATGAAGATTAATTATTTTTATTAATTTAATTTTGTTTGTAACTTTTTTATTGATTGTTTTTTGTTTTTTCTTTAATTTATCAACCGTCTCATATATATTCATATCCTTTTTTGTAAAAGGTATTTTTGATATAGAAATGTTTATTAGATTACTATTTGTTTTGTGAGGGTGAATTAATTTTACAATCCTATATTTCATCTTTATTGGAAAGTTCTAACTGGTTTATATAGTTTATCAAAAATTGTCAGAATACTGCATGTTTTAGCTTGCAGATGAATTATATATCTCCTGACAATTTTCTCAAATACTACGGACTTTAGTCCGCAGATATTTATTGATGTTTTTAAGACAAAAGTATATAAAGGATTAGTGTAAACTAAATAATATGTTTCCAAGAAAAAGTGTAATATTAGCAGGCGGGGAGGGAACAAGGCTAAGGCCATTGACTCACAAAATACCTAAGGCTTTGGTACCTGTTCAAGGTAGGACATTGACTGAGCATGTTCTAGATGTTTTGAAGAAGTTTGGAGTAAATGAAATAGTATTAAGTGTTTGTTATATGGCAGATAAGATAAAGAATTACTTTGGAGATGGAGATAAATTTGGTGTTAAAATTGAATATGTTAAAGAGAAAAAGCCAATGGGAACTGCTGGTCCTTTAATTTTAATGGATAAAATAAATGAAACATTTATTATGATAAATGGTGATAACTTATTTAATGTAGATTTCAAAAAGATGTATAAATTACATAGTAAGAATAAGGCAGTAGCAACTATAGGTTTGACAACTGTTGAAGATGTAAGTGCCTATGGTGTCGCTAGGTTAGAAGATGATAAAATTATTGAGTTTGTTGAAAAGCCTAATAAAGAAGAAGCTCCATCTAATTTCATTAGCTCTGGTTATTATATCTTAGAGCCAGATGTTTTTGATATAGTTAAAGGAAAGAAAATGGCAATGATGGAGAAAGATGTTTTTCCTTTATTAGCTAAAGAAGGTAAGTTATTTGGTTATAAAGATAAAGGAGCATGGTTTGATACAGGAACACTTGAAGATTATGAAAAAGTAAAGAAGAGGTGGAAATTATGAATGAAATATTGATATTAATTGGGTTGACTTTACTGCCTTTCTTAGAGCTTAGAGCTAGTATTCCGTATGGTATATTTAATACTGATCTGCATTGGAGTTTAGTTTTTTTGATATGTGTTGTGTTTAATATAATATTGGCCCCTATAATATATTTCTTTTTGGATAAGGTTATGCATATTTTTTTAAAGATTAAAGCTATAGATAAATGCTGGCAGTGGTGGACTAGTAAAACTCAGAAAAAGATTAAAAAGTATGTTGATAAGTATGGAGAATTAGGGGTTGCTGTGTTCATTGGAATACCTTTACCTGGTTCAGGAGTTTATTCTGGAGCTTTAGGTTCTTATCTTATTGGTTTGAGTTTCAAGAAATTTATCAAAGCTGCAATAATTGGTGTTTTGATTGCTGGAGTTGTTGTGTTGATTGTAAGTTTAACAGGGGTTGGTATTTTTAAAGTATTTGTGAAATCAATATGAAAGAGATTATTGATAAAATAATTGATAGAATAAATAGTAGTGTTGAGATTAGTGGAGATGATTCTATAGAAGTTGGTGATAAATCTGTTAAAATCAATAAAGAAAATTTCAATGCACTAGAAAATCCGGATGATTTTCTGTGTCCTGAAAATCGAAAATTTTCATGGAAAATAAAAATTAATGGAAAGGATAAGAAGATATGTTTTGTTGATGGTGGTAATGCTGAGATAATTAAGGCTAGTAATTTTTCTCTGCAGTTTGTAAGGGTTTATTATAATGTTTTTAAGGAAAACAGGAAAATAAAAAGTAAAAGATATGAGCTGTTTGTTTTGGTTAAAGCTGTGGATGAAGATGGGATTAAGTATAAGGTTGAGTTTTTTGGTGATGATTTGAAACTAGATCTAAGTTTTGACAGTTTTGATAAAAGTTTAAGAACTGGAGAAAATAGGGTAAAGATTTCTAAAGTTGGAGATGTTGTTAGGAGATTTTTAGAGCTTGAGGTTTGCAACAATATTTTGGATTCAGCTGATGTTTTGGTTATGGATCGTGATTTAGAGGTTAGTGTTACAAATGAGGATAAGTTTTTTGATAAGTTGTATGAGAATGCTTTGAAGAATAATGTTGTAGTTTGTGGGTTGAGTAAGACTACTAGTTTGTTAACTAAAAAAGGTAATTCAGTAAATGCTTTGCTGAATAGTCTGGGTAATGGTAAATGGTACTATAAATTAGTTGAAGGTGTTTATTTTGTTAAGTTAAATGATAGAAGTAAGTATTGCTTTAGGTTAGATGTGGGTGGTAGGGTTAAGTATGATATAAATGAAGTTCTGAGTTTGTTGGTTGAGAACAGTAAAGATCCTATATTCTTAGGTTATCCTTATGGTTTGATAAGTGCTGACAAGTTTGCTAGGGTTAGTAATGATGAAAAGAATTATTTAAGAACTATGTTTATGACAAAGTTTGGGAAGAAATGGGAGAATATAGATAAGTATGAAGGAAGTTTAGATGCTCATTCTGTTTTGGATAAGGTTTGTTAGTTAGTTTATCACTTTAAGATACTCGTATCCTAAAAATCTTTGTTTGCGAAAAGTTTATATACGACAAGTAGTGAAAACACTATAATAGGTTTGGATGTTTTCAGACCTTAAATAAACAAAAAAAAAAAAAAAAAAAAAAGGTGTTTTTAATGGAGAAGAAAATAGGTCATTACTCCTTTATTGTTGGAGTAATACTAGCAATAATTCTAGGATTGTTTTCAACATTCTTAGGGGCTGCAGCAATGTGGCTAACTTCTTTGTTAGTATTGTTAGGATTAGTAGTAGGATTCTTAAATGTAACTGGTAAAGAAACCAAAGAGTTTCTATTGGTTGCAACAATCTTAGTGATAGTGTCTTTTGCAGGAGGGTCTGGTTCTTTAGCAAGTTTAGAAGCTTTTGGAATCGGAGCTTATTTGGTTGGAATATTTGAACAGATAATGGCATTTGTCATTCCAGCTGCAATAGTAGTAGCACTAAAGGATGTTTTGAGTCTTGCACAGAATCCGCAATAAATTTTATTTTTTTTTTTTATTTTTTTATTTTTCTAACATAGACTTATGGTAAGTAACTATCTCTACAATTATTAAAAAAGTTCCTAGTATTAAAAATATGAATCCTGGAATTTTACTTTTTAGAATGTTGTAAGGAACAACCAACAGCATAATTACTCCTACAACTAATGATATAAATCCTATGATTATAAGATTAGTTTGCTTCATATAGTATTTAGAAAGATTTCTGGTTATAAAAAGTTTACTTATCTACAACAATAAGAAGTCTATCACCAGTGATTCCTAAGAATCACCCATCTTATTGTTTTTGTAGAACAATGACGGGATTGTTTTAGGGTATATATACTTTTTCATTTATCGACGATGATTTCGTACTCAATAAGGAGTTAATAACAATAATAAAAAGTCTTAAATAATATTAATGAATTGCAACATTAAATGGAGTTGATAATATGAGCATCAAGAAAGGAGATAATGTTAAGGTTGAGTATACTGGAACATTAGATGATGGAACTGTTTTTGATAGTTCTAAACATGGAGAGCATTCTCATCCTTTAGAGTTTGAAGTAGGTGCAGGACAATTGATAAAAGGTTTTGATGGGGCTGTTATTGGAATGGAGAAAGGTGAAGAAAAAGATATAAAATTAAAACCAGAAGAAGCTTATGGTCAGCCAAATCCTCAATTAACCCAGAAAGTTCCTATGGATAAACTTCCACCAGGACAAGAACCTAAAGCAGGAATGATATTAGGTTTAGCAACACCTGATGGAAAACAAGTTCCAGCAAGAATAACGGAAGTTAATGAAAAAGAGATTATTATTGATCTGAACCATCCTTTGGCTGGGAAGAATCTGAACTTTAAGATTAAAGTTGTTGAAATTATACTGGGAAATGCTTGATGCATTTCCGGTATCCTAGAAATCCAATTTGGATTTCTATGACTTCTTGATTATTATTATTTTTTTAAATTTTTATTTTTTAAAACGATATATTTATATAGTAGTTATGAATATATATTCATTATAGGTTATGAATAATAATTCAAAA
>CAZSMA010000016.1:0-20402 GCA_964608065.1 uncultured Methanosarcinales archaeon | reverse complement strand
ATAATGATACCTCAATTTACAATATATATTGACAATAAAGGAGGAGGAGAAGTCATTGACAAGGATAGGGTAAAAGAGGTTTGTTCTTCTAAACCTTTAACTAGCGAGGATATCAACACATTAGAATTAAAAGCTTACTTATCAGGTATGCCTCTTGAATGTAAGCCTCGTGAACTAAAGTTAAAAAGCAAGCAAGATAAGGTAATATGCTCTCTAAAAGAAGGTATTAAAAAAAACGAACCTGCATTTACAACATTACTGTCAATCACCTTAGATTATGGCTATACTCAATCAATATCTGAAGTAATCAGAATAAAGAAACTAACCTAATCGAAAAATTTAAATAGAATGTTACTTAATAAACGCATTATGATAAAAAAGAGGAAGATTATATTCTTAGTTTCATTAGTATTAATTGTATTGTTCATAACAAGCTGTGCTCCGCAAGGCTATAATCCTGAAGTTAAAGAAACTTATTTTATTGGAACACAAGGCCTAGTTATGAGGTTTATGAATAATGCTCCTCCTTACAAAGTATATGTAGGGGATAAGCTGGACATCACAGTTGAATTATGGAACAGAGGAGCATGGCCTGATTCTGATTCTTTTGAAGGCTTCCTAGTAATAAGTGGTTTTGATTTAAGCGCTATAAATGGTGCTTGGGAATCAGGTAATATTATTCCAGCAACATTACAAGGAAAAAGCCAATTCAATCCTGAAGGGGGTTATGCTGCAATGAGTTATAAAGACCTAGACGGTGTAATAGTTCCTTTTGACGCTGATAGATACCCTACAGAAATCTTAGTTACTGCTTGCTATAGATATAAAACATTTGCAAGACCTCGTGTCTGTATTGATCCTGATCCTTATTCAATAGTTGCAGAAGACAAAGTATGTCATGTGGATGACGAAGGGGAAATAGCAATAGGTGCTGGAAGCCAGGGAGCTCCAATAGCTGTAACATCTGTCAAACAGGAAGTAGGTGCTGATAAAATATATTACAGAATCTATATCACAAATGTTGGTGGGGGTCGTGTTATAGAACCTAATGCATACAACTTCTGTCCTTTTGACTTAGAAAACGATGAAATCAACAAAGTGTATGCAACTGTAAGCTTGCCTCATGACTCTAATCCAATATGTACTCCACGCGGTGATCCTTCTGACCCCATAAGATTACAGGATGGCCGCGGTTATATGTTCTGTAGTTTCACATTACCATCTTCAGGCTCAGCATATTGGTCTCAATTACATGTAATCCTAGATTATGTTTATTCTCAATCTGTTAAGACAAGGTTAGACGTAGTTAATCTAAGATAAACCTTATAAAGCAAAAGATTTATATATATTCTAGGGATATATGTATAAACATTAAAAAAAGGAGGTATATTAAAATGAAGAGGTTTTTGGTTTTAATTGGATTATTATTGTTTATAGCTGGTTGTTCTGAAGAGCAAGTGGATGTAGGTCCTAAAGAAACCCCTTTTGTCGGAGGTAAAACCGGATTAAGTATGTCTTTTACAGAAGGTGCTCCTCCTGATGATATTTTTGATTCTGGTCAGTATCCTTTCTCTATTGTTTTAAAATTGGAAAATAAAGGGGAAGATGATATTAGCGCTGGAGATGGTTACATAAAAATAGTTGGTATCAACCCAACAGATTTTGGTAAAACAGCTACTGATTTAAAACAAGACATTCAAAAAGATATTTCAGGTACAAGAAAAAACTCTGAAGGAGATATTGTTAGTGGTGATACAATAGTTGTGGAATTTAATGAGTTTAACTATCTGCCAGATGTTCAAGGTAACTTTGACGGACCAAGAATAAGGCCAGAGCTTTGCTATGACTATGCAACAAAAACCTCTACACAAATTTGCGTCAAAAGTGATTTACTGCAGGATTTAGAAACAAAGGACATATGTGAAGTCAGCGGTAGTAAAACAACATACAACTCTGGAGGGCCAATACATATAACAGAATTCAAAGAAGCTCCTCTAGGCTCTGATAAAATACAAGTAAGTTTTAAAATAGACCACGTTGGTAATGTTAATGACAGAATATTCAAAAAAGAAACAGAATGTGATTACAAAGTTACCAACCCAAACAAAAACAAAGTATGGATTGAAGTAACCTCTGACATTAACGGAAAAAAGGCATCATGTTCTGGTTTACAAGAAGCTAATGCAGACAACTCAGTAGGTTATGTAACCTTATGGGATCAAAAACCAAGAACAGTTGTTTGTAGCATTGATGTTAGCGATGTTGACGGAGTATTTGAAGAGTTATTCACAGTAGAACTAAAATACAGATACCTACAGTTTATAGAAAAAACAATCTTAGTCAAAGACGTTTCAACAGAAGAGTAATAGTTTTTTTTTATTTTATTTTATTTTTTTTATTTCTTCTTATTAATCAAACTTAAAATTAGATAAACAAGTCCAATGTAAAAAATAGCACCAGTAATAAATCTCTGAATAACAATCCAATAAAGGGAATGATCTTTTAATTGAGAAATAAAATTACCTCCAAAATATTGACTTAATAATACAAACGCTATTACAAACCCTAAGATTATAGAAATTAAAACTTTCCGAAATGTTGGTTTAAAATTCATTTTTTAGCCAAAGTAAACTGACTTAGCAACGCTTCTAACTGTATAAACTCATCGCTTCCTTCAACTAACCTAAACTCAACTTCACCACACTTCTCTATTAATCTCATCTTTTCCCTGTTATCAATATCTAAATTTAGAATTTCCTTTTGAATTTGCTTTATAATATCAATTCCAGAAAGACCATAATTAAGCATTACATCTAATAATTTCTTTCTTGCTTCAACAAATTTATTTTCAACAGCCAACTTTAATACTTCGTTTATTTCTTTTGGTTTTGCAATAGATGCTAAACTATAAACTGATTCTTCTGTAATATGCTTGTCAATAGCAGCTGAACTCTGTAGTATATTCTCTAACTTTCTACAATCTCCTTCACATATCTCAGCTAAAGCTTCTTTTGCTTTCTCATTTATCTTTAATTTTTCCTTCTTAGCTATATCATCTATCAAAGCTAAAATATCTTTTTTATCTAAAGGTTTAAACCTAAAAACCGCACATCTTGATTGTATTGGATCTATAATCTTGCTTGAATAATTTGCAGATAATATAAACCTACAAGTCTGAGTATAATTCTCCATCGTTCTTCTTAGAGCTTGCTGTGCTTCTCTTGTCAAAGCATCGCATTCATCCAGATAAATAATCTTAAATGGAACGTCTCCTATAGCTTTAGTCCTTGCAAAATCCTTGACTTTATTCCTAATAATATCTATGCCTCTTTCATCAGAAGCGTTTAACTCAAGAAAATTCTGATGCCACCCTCCTTCAAACAATTTCTTTGCTATAATCAAAGCTAAGGTTGTCTTCCCAACACCTGCTGGCCCTGCAAACAGCAAATGAGGCATATTTTTCTTTTCAACAAAGGCTTTTACTCTTCTAACTATCTCTTTCTGGCCTTTAACTTCTGAGAAATCATGTGGCCTAAATTTTTCTGTCCAAATTGCATATTCCATTTTAGATTACGATAGTTATAGCTAGTTTATATATTTATTGAAAAGAGAAAAAAGAAAAACTAAATAATATCTTCTTCAGCAATAACCATAAAATCTCCCATAGCTATTACTGCGCTGAATGGAATTAGAATGTGTCCTTCTTTATCCTTCTCAAGTTCTAATTTTTCAGTATAAGGTGTTGGATTGCGAATTAGCAAATGAATCAGTTCACCAGACCTGGTTTCAAATATAATGTCTCCTACTTCACCAAACCTTTTACCAGTCTTAGAAACAACTGTTTTTCCTAATAACTGTTTTGCAAATTTTTTTTCTTCATCAGGCATTATTAATCCCTCTTGATTTAATCATAATTAAATTAAGTAATATTTAAAGTTTTCTATTCAACACCTTAATCTTATTATTTATTAGCTTGTTATCATAGCATTGTTCTTTAATACCACACGAACTACATTTGTTTGGATTAGTAGTAAATTCAGGCGCTTTCTTATCACTTAAAACATCTTTTACACTATTCATTAAATCTTTAATCTCAATCATTAAAAAAGGGTTTATTGGAATATTCCTTTTAACATTTGAATCCAGATAATGTACAACCCCTTCCTTAACATCTTTCTTAAATTTATCTTGTAATAATAAAGCATAAGCAGCTATCTGCACTTTATGCCCGGGCCATACTCCTTCCCTAGGACTTTTCCCTGTCTTTAGTTCAACAGGCACAACACCTTGTTCATAAACATAAATTTGATCAACTATTCCTCTAAGATTTAATGAATCTGAATCAATAAAAATCTCTGATTTTATCTTTGGAGTTAACCTCTGCCATAGTTCTTCTCCAAATACTAAATTTTGCTGCATAAAATTAAACACATTAGTGGCCCTTGCACCAGATTCTTCAAGAATTAAAGGCCATGTTTTCTTAAATAGCTCTGTTGGTAAAATTCCTAATTTATCAAGCTCTTTCATATACTTTGAAATAGTCTTCCTCAAAAATCCAGAAGTCTTATTCTTGTAGATCTCCTTTAATTCCTCTAAGTCTTTCTTCTCCCTAATACTTTTAACAATATTTTCTTCTTCTTTATTTATTGCATCATAAGCCTCATGCCTTATAGTTCCATTTATAGTTGATTCTTTTATAGGCTCAAAAAACTTCAAAACATACTGTAAATACAGTTTTCTCTTGCAATACATATAAGAAGTCAACATAGACACAGAAAGTTTCATATTGTGGCCAATATGCCCCTTATTTAAATATCTTACGCAAGGTTGGCCAGTGGTTTTGGGCAATTTCTATGCTAATTGCGAACGTAGTGAGCTCGTGTGGCTTTATGCCACACCTTGTGTATCGATCGACGTAACCAATTGAACCGCAACATTTTAATAATAAATGCCCATTATCACATATAAAATGGATATCTATCACAAACTGCAGTTGATACAAGAAGTTGGAGAAGAGGTTATAACAGACTATGATCTAAAGAATTTGCTGGAAATAAAGTCAAAACCAATAGCTTATGACGGCTTTGAACCTTCTGGAAATATACATATTGCTCAAGGCATTCTTAGAGCTATTAATGTAAACAAAATGACTAAAGCTGGTGTCACATTCAAAATGTTAGCAGCAGATTGGCATGCCTGGGCCAATAACAAATTAGGTGGTGATTTAGAAAAAATACAAACTGCAGGGGATTATCTTATTGAAGTGTGGAAAAAAACTGGAATGGACTTATCTAAAGTTGAATTCGTACGTTCATCAGATTTAGTTAACACTGACACATACTGGAAAACTGTAATGAGAATAGCTAGAAACTCAACTGTTAAAAGAATCTTAAGATGTGCTCAGATTATGGGCAGAAAAGAAAACGAAACACTGCAAGCATCCCAAATTCTCTATCCTTGTATGCAGGCAGCAGATATTTTTGAATTAAAATGTGATATCACTCAACTAGGTATGGATCAAAGAAAAGTAAATGTTTTAGCAAGAGAAATAGGTCCAAACTTAGGTTTCTGGAAACCAGTTGTTATCTCCCATCATATGTTGATGGGCTTAGGTAAGCCAGCTTCTCAAGAAAAAGACACTATTGAGCGTGCAATTGACATGAAAATGTCAAAATCAAAGCCAGACACTGCCATATTCATGACAGATTCAGAGGAAGATATCAAAAGAAAAATAAACAAAGCTTATTGCCCTGAAGAAATAATTGTTGACAACCCTGTCTTAGAATACTGTAAATACATTATATTTGAGAAATTCAAAACTTTAAAAATAGAACGTCCTGCTAAATTCGGTGGTGATCTAGAGTTCTCTGATTACAATGAACTTGAAGGTACATATGCAAAAAACGAACTGCATCCAATGGATCTAAAGCAATCTGTTGCTGTTTACATTAACAAGCTTATAGACCCTGTCAGAAAACACTTTGAAAAAAACAAAAAAGCTAAGGAATTACTAGAAAAAGTCGAAAGTTTTGAAATAACAAGATGAGTTCTAAAAGTAAAAAAGAAATCCGATATTTAACAAAAGCCTCTGCTATAACTTCTATCATAGTAAATAACTGTATAAAAAACATAAAATCCTTCAAAAACGAAATGGAAGTTGCTGATTTTCTAAAACAACAAACGAAAAAACATAATTGCAAACTAGCTTTCAAACCAATAGTTGCATTCGGCTCTAATGCTGCTGTCATCCACCACAAACCCAACAATAGAAAACTGAAAAAAGGCTTTTTATTGATAGATTTTGGAGTAAAGTATCGTGGTTATCATTCTGATATATCAAGAACAATTTACTTAGGCACTCCAAATAAAACCGAAAAAAAACTTTACAACTTAGTCCTTAAAGCTCAACTCAAGGCAATAAAAAAACTTAAGATTGGAGCTAAATGTAATAACATTTATTTTACAGCTGCTAATGCATTAGGATTCTATAAAAAATACTTCACACATAAACTAGGCCATGGAGTTGGTAAGAACATCCACGAAGCACCAGGTTTAGGAAGAAAAAACAACAACAAGATTAAAGAAAACACTGTATTAACAGTAGAGCCGGGTATCTACCTAAAAAGAAAGTTTGGAATAAGAATCGAAGATACTATCCTAATCACAAAAAATAAAGTTAATATTTTGACTAATGTTTCTAAAAAATTAATAACCGTAATCTAAACCTTTTTATATCCCTTATAACTAATTTATCCCATGGATAAAGACATAGCTAATTTCGCAGTTAATCAAGCATTAAAACAAGGAGCAACTTATGCAGAAGCTAGATTAGAAGATATAGAAGCAAACGGATTTGTCCTAAAAAACGGAATTCCTGAATTATCTGGTTTTGAAAGAAACTCTGGAATTGGAATCAGATTAATCAGCAATGGTGTTATTGGATTTATCTCAACTGACAACCTAAACAAAGAACATCTAAAGAATTTAATCAAAAACTCAATAACCTCTCAAAAAAAAACAAAAAGAAAGGACGATTTAAAATTCTCAGAAGCAAAAACAATAAAAGACAAAGACATTATAAAACAAAAGATAAAACTTTGCGATATAAGCCCTGAAGAAAAATTAAACTACTTACAAGACATAGAAAAAAACATAAAAAGTGATATAGTTCCATTCAGATATTTCTCATTAAGTGACCATTGCAGTAAAAAATATTTCATAAATTCAGAAGGTACTGAAATTACTTCTGAAATACCTTACATAAGTATGCATTATATAATCACAATAAAAGAGTTCAATCAAATAAAGCAGCGTTATTGGCAATATGGTTCTTCAACTGGATTTGAAGCAACAAAATCCTGGAATATCAGTAATGACCTTCTAGAACAGATAAAAATATTGCATCACAACATAAAATACGGAATTAAACCTCCAAAAAGCAAAATTGATTTAGTAGTTGGCCATGAAGTAACAGGTATTGTGGTACATGAATCCTGTGGCCATCCTTATGAAGCTGATAGAGTCTTTGGAAGAGAAGCTGCACAAGGCGGAGAATCCTTTATCAAAAAAGAAATGATAGGACAGGAAATCAGCAATCCTATTGTAAATATTGTTGATGAACCAACTATAAAAAAATATCCTGGCTATTATAAATATGATGATGAAGGTATCAAAGCAAAAAGAAAATATCTTATAAAAGAAGGAAAAATAAACGAACTTCTCCATAACAGGGAAACTTCCTGCAAACTAAACATAAAAAGCAACGCATCTGCTAGAGCTTCTTCTTACAATAAAGAACCAATTGTTAGGATGTCAAACACATTTATGCTTCCTGGAAAATATAAAGAAGATGAAATATTTGAAGATGTAAAACTAGGAGTATATATAAAAAACTTTGGAGAATGGAACATAGATGACAAAAGACTCAATCAAAGATATGTAGGGAATGATGCTTACTTAATAAAAAATGGTAAAATAAAAGAGCCAGTAAGAAGCCCTATATTAGAAATCTCAACATTCGGATTCTACAGGGCCATTGACGCTATCTCAAACAAAATTGAGATGTCTGCTGCAACTTGTGGAAAAGGAGAGCCAATGCAGGGCATTAATGTTGGGCTTGGAGGCCCTTTAGTAAGATTAAGAAATATAAAATTAAGAGGTAAATCTGATGAATCTGCACAGAATAAAGAATAAAATATTGAAAAAAGGAGCAGATGATGTAATATTAACACTAAGGAAAAGTAAAGAGAAACAGATTAAATTTACCAACAATAACATAACAAGCATAAATTCATGGTGTAATGAAGATATCTCAGTTTTTTGCTCAATAAATAAAAAACTTGTTGTAACAAGTTTAGAGGATTTCTCAGAAAAAAAGGTAAAAGAATTAATAAAAAATATATTCAGGTTCCAAAAAGCCCTCTCACCCAATAAAGATTATCTTGGAATTGCAAAAGGTCCTTTCAGATATAAAACAATAAAAAATTCATTTGACAAAAAAATATTGAACTTGGATGGTATAGATTTAGTTGAAAAAAGTATAAACACTGCAATCAACAACTCTGCAGATAGATGCTCTGGATTATTAGAACATAGCTCTTTTGAAAGAACTTTATTGAATTCAAACAATATTGAATCAAAAGACAAAGGAACTAATTATTATTTCTCAATTAGGGCATTTAATGGGGATGGTTCAGGCCACAAAGTAAATTGCGGCAGAATGTTAAACAACCTTAAAACAGAATCTATTGCAAAAAAAGCCTCGTTTATTGCAAAAGAATCAAAAAACCCTGTAAAAATAAAAACAGGAACATATGATGTTGTCTTTGATCCAATGATATTTGCAAATATTCTAAACCATGTAGCGCTTTCTTCCTCAATAGCATCTGTTGAATCAGGATTTTCATTTTTAATGGATAAATTAAACAACAAAGTAGCTAATGATAACGTAACTATCTTTGATGATGCTACATTACCTAATGGATTCAACTCAGCAAAATTTGATGAAGAAGGTGTTCCAACAAGAAAAAATAATATTATAGACAAAGGAACTCTAAAAACATACTTATACAACACATCATATGCAAAAAAATACAACACAAAAACAACTGCTAATGCAGGTATTATTGACCCTCATCCGTCAAATATAATATTAAAGAAAGGAGATTACAGCAAAGAAGAGTTAATCAAAGAAGTAAAAAAAGGTTTGTATATAACAAACACATGGTACACTCGCTTCCAAAACCACATAAAAGGAGATTTTTCAACAATACCTAGAGATGGTATCTTTTATATTGAAAACGGAAAAATAAAACACCCCGTCAAAGAGATCAGGATTAGTGACAATATGCTTCATATTCTAAGAAATATTGAACATATAGGTAACAAATCAGAACATATCTATGGATGGGAAGCTGAAATTCCAACTATAACTCCTGCAGTTTTAGTAAAACATATAAATATAACTAAATCTACATCATAATATGAAAACAAAAGACAAAAACATACTAGACTCTGTCATCTATAATTATGCAACTAATGTTCCTCAATTGGAGGAGGAAAATAAATTATTAAGAACTACTATAGAAAGTTTAAAACAGGAGCTCAACAAATTTAGAGAGCCTCCTTTAGCAGTCTGTGAGGTATCAGATATAATAGACAATCAGGCGATAATTTCCATACCTAATGGTAGCAGGTTTGCTGTCAGCATAAGCTCTGAAAGTGGAAAACTTAAGCCAGGAGACATAGTTCTGGCAGAACAAAAAAATCTTACAATTATAAAAAAAATACCTATAACAAGAAAATTCAATGTTGAAAAATTCGTTATAATAGAAAAACCTAAAATGTCCTGGGATGATGTTGGAGGTCTTGATAAACAAACAAAAGAGATTAAGGAAGTTGTTGAACTTCCTCTAAAAAAACCTGAACTTTTCAAAAAAGTTGGAATACAACCTCCAAAAGGTATCTTATTATATGGAGAACCAGGAACAGGTAAGACATTATTAGCAAAAGCTGTTGCCTCTTCTACAAACTCTACTTTCATTGAAGTTGTTGGCTCTGAATTAGTCCAAAAATTCATTGGAGAAGGCGCTAAATTAGTTAAAGAAATATTCCAATTAGCTCGTAACAAAGCTCCATCTATCATATTCATTGATGAATTAGACAGCTTAGCTGCAAAAAGAATGGAAATTGGAACCTCTGGAGAAAGAGAAGTAAACAGAACATTCATGCAGCTTTTGGCTGAAATTGACGGCTTTAAACATTTAGGCAATGTAAAAGTTATTGGTGCTACTAATAGGAGAGATATTCTTGATCCTGCTATTTTAAGGCCTGGAAGATTAGATAGGTTGATTAAAATTGGTGTTCCAAACAAAGAGGGCAGAGAAGAAATTTTTAAAATACACACTAAAAACATGAAAATAGATAAGAAATTTAACTTAAACAAAATTATTAATGCAATGGAGCACTTTTCTGGAGCTGAAATCAAAGCTGTTTGTACTGAAGCTGGTTATTTCGCAATAAGAAAAAACAGAACTAAGATTTTAGAAGATGATTTCTCAAAAGCTATACATAAAGTTAAAGAAAGGGAAAAAGAAGAAGGACAGGATTATATGCATATGTTTGGCTAACGTAGTTAGTCAAACGACCAAAAATCTTTGATTTTTAAGTATGTTTGGATGTTTTTTTATTTATATTTTGAATAATATTCAACTCTTAATGCTAAGAATCTTCTAAATTTTCTAGCAACATCTGCTTTCGAAATCTTAAAAGAACTCAAAATTCTAGGTTCTATTTTTTCAAATAATTTTTTTAGCTTAGGTTCCTTTTCAAGATTGTTTAAATAAAAAGATGCCTCTTGGAGTTCGCCATTCTCTTCATGTATTAAATCTGCATAACCTATTAGGTGATGGGGTGTTGGTCTTCCCTTCAGTTTATATAGTGCAAAAGGATGGTATTTATTATTTGGATATGTCTCCGATAAAATTCCTGCAACTGAATTTGCTGTTAATAAATCATCAGTCCTTGTTGTTGTATCTACCACTAAAACATTTTTATTATTTTTTTTTAATAAATTAGTCAAGATAGGTTGATTTTTTTCTAAAATACCTTTAACAATGTTCCTCTTGTACTTCCAATATGCAAGTAATAAATGTCCATTAACAAAAAACGTCTTTGGGAAATATTGGATATTGTATTTTTTCCTCAGCAACCCTATCATAATATAAGGTGCGATTCTACCTTCCTTATCAATACAAACTATAAGATTATAATCTTGAATATTCAAATAACTCTCTTTTAAATTAAATCTAATAATTTTTTTGGAAAATAGTTTTCTAAAATTTAAAAAATGATTTAACTGCTTCTTAAACAGAAGCCTCTGTAAATGATAATCTGCTATTCTAATAATATCATCAAACCAATCCGCACCCATATGGATATCTTTTGCTAGTTTCTCAGTAGTATATTCTAATTTTAATTTATCAAATTTCTTGCCTTTCTTTTTCATTAGATTAATTATTTTTTTTACATCTTCTTTAAGATAAGAATCTTTAATAAAATCACTTTTAAATGCTTTAAGGTCTTCAAGAAATTTTTCTTTTTCTCCTCCATTCACAAATTCTCTAAAAAAATCATATTTAAGAAACATCTTCCTACTATATTCTCCTAATATATCTAATATGTCATAATTTTTACTCATTTTTAATAAAAGCATGTGCTCAGCAGTTACTTCCGTATAGCATAAGTAGCTAATGGTGTTCACTTAATCATCGCACATGCAATAGCTAAGAATGCTATTCACTATATAAATTTTCTATTTTACACTACCAAAAGCTTTAAATAGCAGTATTGAATCACAAGATAAAACAAAATGAACTATGTCAATAAAATTAAAAATAGAATAGTTAGCATAGTTGTATCCGTAGTCTCAATTCTTGTTGTAGTTGTTGTCGTATAATTACGACCTTTCTTCTTAAATTCTGAGAAAGGTGATAAAGGAAAAGATTAGAGACTATAATATAAAACGGAGGAAAAGAAAATGTATACAAACTTTACAGATTATATAAGATATATGAAAGATGTTATTGAAGGGGAAATCCCAAAGGAAAGTAATGAACGTGTGGTTTGTTTCTTATCTCCATTGCTGAAAATGATGGGTGATTATCTTAACGGGGCCATTATGCCTGCAGGTAAGGATCAGATGGAAAAAGACATATCTCTTTTGTTACAATCCACATGGAAGAAAGCAAAGGATGGAGGTAATCCTGTATTAGCATCAAGATTGAATGAATACAGTTTAACTAGTCTAAATGGTGGCTCAAAAGGCTCATTCATAACAGTTGGTCCTAAACTTCCTTAAATTTAGGATATAACCTAAACTCTAAAATCAACACAAACCCTATAAACTCTAGGAGAAAACTGACCACATTTATTTATTTTTTTTATTTTATATTTCTTACAAGCTTTATCTATTTTAGAAATAGCTTTATCAAACTCATCCTCATGTAAAAAATCATAAAAATGGACAATCCCTTTTCTTTTTACAGCTTTCAGTGCAACATCCAGATAATCTTCTGCACCTTTAGGCAAAGGCATAAGCACTCTATCAAATTTCTTCTTCAACTTAGGAACAACATTCCTAACATCACCTAAATACAGTTTAACATTAGAAACTTTATTCAGCTTCAAATTCTCTAATCCGTATTCATGTGCTTTAGGATTAATCTCAACTCCAACAATCTCTTTAGCTTTAGTATTCTTAGATATAACAACAGGATAAACTCCGCACCCTGAAAACATAACCAAGACTTTTTCTCCATTTTTAACCTGTAAATAAATCCTTTTCCTTTCAGTTGATAGTCTTGAAGAAAAATAAACCTTTTCAGGATTAAGTTTTAACTGAACTCCATTCTCTTTATGTATTGTTTCTTTCCTTTTCTCACCTGCAATAATCTTCAGCTTTGGCAATCTAAATTTTCCAGAATATTTTTTAGTCTTGCTTAACACAACCTTAACATTTTTATGGGTTTTCATCAGATTCTCTGCAATTTTCTTGCTAATTTTATCATTAAAAATTATCAAATCCCCTACAATATCATAAGCAGTCAAAAGAAATCACCCAAACCCTTCTGAGTTTTCTTCTCATTCTCTCTCAGCAACCTTTCAACGCCTTTTTCAACCCTTTCCTGAGAAAAATCATGGTCATCAACCAATATTTTTATAATCTTCTCTTTATCAACACCCTTCCACTCTAACTTAAATTTATCAGTGACAGGTATTTTCTTAAAAACCTCAAAAACTTCTTTCCAGGAAACATTACAATAATCTGCCCACTTAACCTCTTTAAACATTTTATCAAAATTTTTTCCATGTTGTTTCAAAAGCTTTAAAGCACTCTTAGGACCAATTCCCTTAACGCCCCCATAATTATAATCTGTTCCAATCAACATTCCTAAAACTATTAATTGATCCTGATCTATTCCTAAATTATTAAGATTCTCAGCTAAATCTATAATCTCTGGTTTAAATGTATCATAAACAGCTTTATTTGCCCTTTTTCTTTTTCCAACAACAGAAAGATTTCTTACTAAAGTTGGAGCTCCGAACAACAAAGAGTCAGCATCCTGGGATGCTACTGCAAAAGCGTTTCCATTTTTCACTAAATAAGCTGCTTGTGCTTCTCCTTCAGAAGGTGCTTCGATTATAGGAATTCCCAGTGCTTCAAGAATATTCTTTGCTTCTTTAATCATCTCTGGTGTTAACCTGGTTGTTCTGGCAGCATACTTCTTCATTTCCTCCAAATCTTCTTTCTTCTTAGCTTCTTCATATTTTTCCTGAGCCTTTATCTTCATCTCTTTTCTTCTTTCTCTTTCTGCATGTTTTAATTTAGGCGCTTCACCATCAAAAACATAAACTAATTTCAACCCAGACTCCATTAATTTAGTAGTCCTTGAAAACAGTCCTGTTAAATGAGAAGTTACTCTTCCTTTTGAATCCATCAATAGGCTTCCATCTCTTTGTCTTATTGTTGTCAAAAACTGATAAAGAAATAAATGACTATCAACTGCAAAAACCTTTCCAACCAGTTCATTTAGATTAACTTCTTTCAGTTTCAATAATTCTGTAAGCTGTACTCCCATTTTTTTGACTCCGTTAAAAATGGGGCTCGAAAATCTTTGATTTTCTTTGTCCCATTTTAAATTTTCTTTACCTTTAACCCCTTAAATTCAGTCTCCAACATTTCTTTTGCCTTTTTAGTAAGCTCTCCTGTGGTTATAAATAAAACAGGAAGTCTTTTTGACTGTGCTTGTATATAAATAGAACTCAAATCTCCATCATTAATTTTTTTCTTATTCTTCGCTTTGCAAAAATATTTTAAGTTGCCTACATGGCTTGGTATCTCCACTATCATCTCCATATCTTTATTTTTCCTTATGATTTTCTGCTCTAAAATATTAATTTTATTCCTATTGAAATACTGCTGAGTGTCATAAAAGAAATCTTCTGTCAATGCTTTCTCCTTTTTAACATGCTGTATTTTACTTTCTTTTTTTATTGTTGTTTGTGTTTCTTCTGATTTTATAGTTTCTTTTTTTATTGGTTCTTTTACTTGTTTAGTTATTTTATCATCTTCCTTCCATTTCAGCTGAGACTTGATAATAACTTCAGCATCCTTATTCGACAACAAATACCATTTCCAGAAAATATCAGAATAACCTTTATGGTCAACCTTAAGAGGTATTGCAAAATCTTTTATATTCCTCAAAGTAACTCTCAAAATAGGGTCTAAGACTGAATCCTGCAAAATTTTTTTCTCTTTCAACAATTCATAGCTTTTTTTCTCCTTTTCATGAAGTTTACTAGCAAAATCCTGCAATTTATACTCATGCCCTGGAAGATAATACAAAGGACTACCGCCTATTTTAAGGTTAGATACTTTTACTAGATTATTAGAAGAAAGTTCAGACAAATATGCACTAGCCATGAGTATGTTTGTTTCGATCTCTTTAGAAATCTGTACAGGTATTACAGGCCCTTTTTGCTTCAATAATTGTAGTATCTTCTCTTTTACATTATCCATATTTACTAAAATAGAATGAGTGTTTATATATTTTGTTGTAAGGTACTATAACTATGGCCGCATCCACCTTATTTCCCAATAAGTACAATCTCCCTCTACATCAACACATCCAACTAATAATCTTTTCCTTGTAGAATGTGCTACTCTGTTTTTTGCAGAAAACTCATACCATGTTAAACTAGAATTCTCAGCAACAGGATAAACAACCCACCTTGCATGATCTTCTCCTGGTTTAACCCCTCTATCATAAACTCTGAACTCTGCTCCAAACTTTAAAGCAGTTTTTATAATATAGCCCCTGTCCCTTATATCCTTAAAAACACAATACCTTGTCCAAAACTGCTTTTCAAATTTATCAGCTTTCTTCAAAAAATCATCAAAACTAATCTTTTTATTCTTACCATCAACAACCTTAATTCTTTTCTTCTCCAATAAATATAATCCTTCTAACAAAGAAAGTTGTACTTTCCCATCCTCCAATATAGTCCCATATCTGCTTTGATTATAAAGTTCACGAGCAGCATCTGAGTTTTCTGTCAAAATCCTTTCTTTTGAAAATACTGCTTTTACTGTTTTCTTCTTCTCTTTCTTCTCGGTTTTAGTTTCTTTCTTTACCATATTTAGCTAGTTATTCTGATTCACTTAAAAAACCTTTTCTTTTACTTATTTATTTTCAATATAGAAAATAAATAGACCAAAATTTGTAAAATTAAAAAACATTATAAACTCCTCCAAATTACCAAACATAAAATGGAAATAACTTTTTTAGGAACATCTGGAATGGTTCCAACTAAGGATAGAAATCATGTTGCAACTTTTATTAGCTATGGCTCTGAAGGCATATTAATAGACTGTGGAGAAGGAACCCAAAGACAAATCAAACTAGCAGGGCTTAAGATCACAAAAGTAACCAAAATCTTAATCAGCCACTGGCATGGAGACCATGTTCTTGGGCTTCCAGGATTAATACAGACCTTAGGCGCTTCTGATTATAACAAAGTCTTAGAAATCTATGGCCCTATTGGAACAAAAAAAAGAATAAAAGACATGTTAAATACATTTATCTTTGACAAAAGGATAGAAATGAAAGTTTATGATATTAATAAAAAGAAAATTTACGACGGAAAAAAATTCTATTTAGAATCTTTTGAATTAAAGCATGGTGTAAGATGTGTTGGCTTTAACTTTATAGAAAAAAATCACAGAAGAATAAACATAAGAAAAATCAGACAACTTGGAATTCCAGAAAGCCCTTTACTTGGTAAACTCCAAGACAACAAAACAATAACATTCGAAGGCAAAAAAATTACTCCAAAAGAAACCACTTATATTGTCGAGGGGAAAAAAATTACTATAATTCCCGACACGTCATTATGTAAAAACTGCTATGAATTTGCTAAAGATTCTGATCTGCTGATCTGTGAAGCAACATATATGTCTGACCTAGAAGATAAAGCTAAAGAGTATAACCACTTAACCTCTCAGCAAGCAGCTCAAATTGCTAGTATGAGTAATACAAAACAACTAATATTAACTCACATCAGTGCAAGATATAAAGATTCAAAAGAACTTGAAGAAGATGCAAAAGAGATTTTCCCAGAGACTAAAGTTGCACATGATTTAATGAAGGTTAAATTATAATGTCAACTAAATCTAAAGGGATAAATGCTGAACGTGAACTAATTCACATGTTCTGGAATCATGGTTTTGCGGCATTAAGAGTAGCTGGCTCTGGCTCTTCAAAATATCCTTCTGCAGATGTTATAGTAGGTAACAAAGGCAAAAAACTCGCAATAGAATGTAAAGTGACTAAAGAAAAAAAAAAATACTTCTCTCTAGAAGATATAGAGCAATTAACCACATTTTCCAACTTATTTGGAGCTCTGGCAATCATAGCAGTAAAATTCAAAGCAAATCCATGGTACTTTCTTTTTCTTGATGATCTAAATAAAACAAAAAACAGTTATTATATTGATACTGATCTTGCAAAAAACAAAGGATTATTATTTGAAGAATTGATTGAAAAAATATGATTATCAACTAGTAATTAAAATTAACCATTAGTTTGTCAAAAAACACCATTTTAATCTTTCTTTAACTAAAATAATAATAAAAATGACTTATTAAGCTAAAAAAAAGCATTAAAAACCTTAATTAACCTTAAAAAACTATATTTAACCTTCTTTAACTCAAAAATAAATCGAAAGGTTTTTAAATCTTTTTAACTGTAGAACATAGACAAATGAAAATGCAAAAGCATTTTCAATGTCAAAATTTCGAGGAAATTTTAACAAATGAAGCTAACAAATAAGATAATAGAGGAGGTTGTTATAGAGGTTGCAGGTGATGATGTAGTCCCTCTGGTAAAAAATCTGAAAAACAAAAAAAACGTTTCTGAGTTCAAATTAGCTGAAAATATAAAAAAAGAGGTAAATGAAGTCAGAAACATGTTATATAGGTTATATGATTCTAATCTTGTTTCATTCATAAGAAGAAAAGACAAAAAAAAAGGATGGTATATCTATTACTGGACTTTTAACTTGAAAAGGATTAAATATTTGGTTAAAGATTTAAAAAAAAAAAGGTTAGAAAGATTGAGCGAACGATTGGAAAGGGAGCACGGAAACAATTTTTTTATTTGTGGTAAAAGCTGTATAAGGTTAGACTTTGACCAGGCTACTGGCTTTAGTTTTAAGTGCCCTGAATGTGGAGAACTTATGAATGAAGAGGATAATGCAACAGAAATAAAAAAAATCAACGAAGAAGTGAAATTATTAAGAAAAGATCTAAAAAATTAGAATAGCCAAGGACATTTTAGTCTTAATTCTTGAACAAACATTTCTGGTTCAAAGATACCTATATCTGAGATTACAGATTTTACTTGAGGAGGTTTCACTACATATTTATTACCATCAAAATTCATAAAATTTAATGAGTGTGTATAACAATAAACAGGGATATTTGATTTATTTGCTTTTTCTATCAACTCCCTAGAAGATTTATTAGTAAATATATTATTATGATGGTCTATTCCGTCAACATGAACTAAAGCTAAATCTATATGGTGCCTATTCTTGTCTATTGAATTCACAAAGTTGATTTTAATTTTTCTATATTTAGCTGTTTTAATTAAGGCATCATGTATTTTTCTTTTCCCATCCACTAAAACAGTGTGTGTATGCCTTGCTTTCTTTAATATGTTTTTTATTATTATTTCTTCTCCTTTTTCAACTAAACTCTGTGCTTCTTCAACTCTTTCCCTTAATCTCTCCCTTAAGTGCTCAACATCATCTCCATCTAAATCAGAAAAAACATAGTTTAAGATATTTTTTACATGGGCTTTCTCACTCTTTTTTTTATTGTTCTCCAACTCACTTATGAATCTTGTTTTGGTTATTGATTTTATCTCACTAGCCGTTTCTAATAAACTCTGTAAATTTTCCTTTATATCATCCTTCTCTTTTTTATGATACATCTTCAGAATAACTATTAGTAAAAACTAGTATAAATAGTTTTGTAATTAGAAATTAAAATAAAAAACAAAATTATTTCTTTTTTCTTTTAGAAAGCTTTCTTTCTATCTTTAGCTCTTCCTTTATAATCTTTGTAGCTATCTTTTCAATATGTGATTCCATTCTAGCCACTCTCCTTTCCATTAGAACAAGAACCCTTAAAGAATAAACAATTGCAGCTAAAGTTCCAATTATTACAGAAAGTATAACTCCTTGCATATCTAATACCATTTTATCACCTTCTTTTTTTTTTTTTTATTTTTTTATTATATCTATATTATTATAGTTATGATTAGAATTTATAACTTATAATACTATATAAAGTTTTTGATATATAAAATATTAAAGAAAATAAAACAGAAAGAAAGGGGTTTAGTCAAATGACTTCATCTTTTTCCATTCATTATCAAAAAAAGTCTGTAAAGTTGATGTAAAGAGTTTTGTTTTTACCCAAACACCCACATCATAGCTTGAGTGTACTTCTTTATCATCCATCAACATAAACATTAACTCACTATTATCAACAATGCAGAATCTGCTTTTGTTTGAAGTATGTTTTATCTCTGCTATCTTTGAAAAACTATTAACTATCTTTGATGTTTCTTTTGTGATTGGTGCTGCTATTCTTATCCTAACCCCTCTATCTTTAGCCTTTGTTAATGTTCTTTTTAATGAATCTGCTTTTCTTATTAAACCGCCTTCTGTAGTCATTATTGAAACATTCTTTTTTGAATTTTTTATCATAGTCTCCATATGTTGATAAATAGAATTTCTTCCTCTAAAGCTTCCAGAAAGATCTGTTGGTTCAACTGATTCAATACCTTGTTTATGAAGTAATGTCAACTCCCCTAATATATCGCTCTGTTTTAGCTCCTCCATCAAACTTGCTCTTTCTTGTGCATCTTCTTCTAATTTTTTCTTGACTCTTTCTATTACTTCTTCAGGTTGAACAGCTATATATTTAATTGGCTTGCCCAATTTCATTATAATAAATCCTTTTTTCTCAAGGCTTTCTAAAACATCATAACTTCTGCTTCTTGGTACGTTTGCAATATCAGAAAGTTCTCCTGCAGTTGATATTCCTCTTGACAACAAAGCAGTCCATAATTTGCTTTCATATGTGTTTAAACCAAAATCTTTTAACTTATTTAAAAAGCTTTTTTGAATGATCATTTTCCACTCCCCTTGATAGTTATATCATCAGTAAACCTAAATTATAACCTTTGAAATGAAGTACTAGTATTTAAACCTTTCTATTTTATTACTATTTTAAAGTAGCAAAATAAGGGATTTATGATAAATAAATACTTAAATTTATATATAAAAGCAAGTATTCCTTAAAAACTTATGGAATATGAAAAATTATTGAAAGAAGCTAGAAAACAATTGCCTGAGTCTATACTGAATAAAGAGCGCTTCGAAGTACCAAAAGTAAAAGGTCATATACAGGGCAATAAAACTGTTATAAGTAACTTTCACCATATTGCTGATTTCCTAGGAAAAGACGTTAATCACCTAATCAAATATGTTTTAAAAGAATTAGCAGCACCAGGAAACCTAACAAAAACTGCTTTAATAATTGGAACAAAAATAAGCGCTTCTAGAATCAATGAAAAAATAAATCAATATGTAAAGGAATTTGTTCTCTGCCTAGAGTGCGGCAAACCTGATACAAAGCTTGAAAAAGAAGGTAATTTTTTATTCTTAAAATGCACTGCGTGTGGTGCTAGACACAGCATCAAATCTAAAATATAGGATGAACTACCATCGGGCTAAAGCCCGAGGTATCATTTAAGCAAAAGAACCAAGTT
>CAZSMA010000015.1:0-20607 GCA_964608065.1 uncultured Methanosarcinales archaeon | reverse complement strand
ATAGTTTTAAAAAGATTTATATATTCCTTACTTCCTATTTAATTTGAAATGAAAGATCCAAGAATAATAAAAGCAGCAAAAATACTTGTAGATTGGTCAACAAAAGTAAAAAAAAATGAATATGTTCAGATTATAACAGAACCTGCTGCTAAACACCTAGCATTAGAAGTCTATAAAAGAGTTATTCAAAAAGGTGCTTATCCAATATTAAAAGTCTCTTTACCAGGCCAAGCACATATTTACTACAAATATGCTTCTGATGAACAACTAAATAAATTTCCAGACATAGCAATGCATGAGATGAAAAAAACACAGGCAGTGATTTACATTGGAGGAAGGGAAAATACTAGAGAATTATCAGACATAAACCCAAAAAAAATTGCAATAAGAAGCAAAACTTTAGAAAAATTATTTGACTATAGAACTAATAATACAAGATGGTGTATTTATCATTATCCTACAAATGCCTTAGCACAAGAAGCAGATATGGCATTGACAGATTTCAGAAGATTTGTTTTCAAATCCACTAACATCAACTGGGAAAATGAAAATAAAAAGATGGTAAAGATAAGAAACAGATTGCAAAAAGCAGATAAAATAAGGATTATTGGAAAGGAAACTGATTTAACCTTCAGTGTTAAAGGAAGAAATTTTATTGCTTCTGACGGAAAATTCAACATGCCAGACGGAGAAATCTTTACTGCACCTTTAGAAAAGTCTGCAAACGGAAAAATATACTATGAATTTCCAGCAATACATGGTGGAAGGGAAATATCTGGAATAAGATTAGAGTTCAAAAACGGCAAAGTTGTAAAAGCTAAAGCAGAAAAAGGAGAAAATTTCCTTAAACAAATGTTAGCAACAGACAAAGGAGCTTCTTATCTAGGTGAATTTGGAATTGGAATGAACTACAACATCAAAAGATTTGTAAAAAACATACTGTTTGATGAAAAAATCGGAGGAACAATCCATCTTGCTTTAGGTGTTGGCTACAAAGATTGTGGAAGTAAGAATAAATCAGCAATACACTGGGATATGCTGAAAGACTTAAGAAGAAACGGAGAGATTTACGCAGACAAAAAACTTATCTTTAAAGACGGCAAATTTACAATTTAACTTCAACTCAAATCAAAGCTATAATAAAGTATTTATATACTCATTTCATTCTATTTCATTAGGTGATTATCATGAAACAAAAAAACATTTTGAACATTATTTTGATATTAATTTTAATAGTTATAGTAGGATGTACTACAATCCCTACAGAAAAAGGGACATATGAAAAAACGAAGATATTTGATCCTGCTAATGAAATAAAAGCAAAAGCATTCAGCTCTATATCTGAATTTAATGAATTTGTTAAAAAACCAACTTCAGAAGCTCAATTCTTTGGAGGCGGTGTAATGATGGGCAGAACAGATGTTGTTATGGAAACTGTTGCAGCAGTATCAGAAAAAGGTATAGAAGTTCCTGAAGCAGCTCCATCTGATTATTCTGAAACAAACATACAGGTAAAAGGTGTTGATGAAGCAGATATAATCAAAACAGACGGCAACTATATATACACTATATCTGGAAACACTTTATTCATAATTAAAGCATATCCTGGAGAAGATGCAGAAGTTATCTCAAAACTGAAGTTTGACCAGACACCAAATAATCTTTTTATCAATGATGATAAATTGGCTGTATTTGGAAATTTCTATGACTTGGATTTCTTCAAAAAAATAGATTTTATACCAAGACAAGGCATGACTTTCTTCAATATCTATGACATCAGCAACAAAGAAAGTCCTAAACTGGAAAAAGAATACAAATTTGAAGGAAACTATTTCCAGGCAAGAATGATAGAGGACTATGTTTATTTTATCACAACAACATGGCCCCAGTACAGAACAGAATTCCCAACACCTTTGATTATTGAAGGCACTGTAAAAAGAAGCATTGCTGTAGAAGATATTTTCTATTATCCAATTCCATATCAATCTACACAATTTGCTAACATACATGCAATAAAAATCATAGACTCTGACAAAGATGTTGAATCAAAAACAATCACAGTTGAAGGAAGCCAAAATATGTATATGTCTGAAAATAACATCTACATAACTTATACAAAATACATCAATGAATGGGAACTGCAAAGGCAGATTACTATCAACTTAATAGAACCTCAATTAACAGGTTCTGATAAAGAATTGATTGAAAAAATCAAAGCAACAGACAATGAGGTCTTATCTCAAGCAGAAAAAGAAAACAAGATATACCAAATAATTCAGACTTACATCAATTATATGGGTCAACAAGAGAGGGATGAACTTGAAGATAAAGTCCAGGAACTGTTAGAGAAAAAATTAGAAGAATATGAATACATGGAATTTACATTAATCCACAAGATCAGTGTAGATGGTGACAATATCGAAATAGTTGCAGATGGTCAGGTTCCAGGCAACATTATCAACCAATTTTCAATGGATGAAAACAAAGATATATTCAGAATAGCAGCAACAATAAGTGCTAGATGGTCTAGCTTTGGAAAACAAAGAACAGAATCAACAAATAATATTTACACATTAGATGCAGACTTAGAGATTTTAGACAAACTGGAAGGGCTTGCAGAAAGCGAAAGAATCTATTCAACAAGATTCATGGGTGACAGATTGTATATGGTCACATTCAGGCAAACAGATCCTTTCTTTGTAATTGACTTAAGCAACCCTTACAGTATCAAAGAACTTGGACAGCTAAAAATTCCAGGATTCTCCAGATACTTGCATCCATATGACAAAGATACAATTATAGGTATAGGAAGAGACGCAACTGAAACTGGACGTACTAGAGGCCTGAAAATAAGCTTGTTTGATGTTGCTGATGTGGAAAATCCAAAAGAAACTGCAAACTTCATTACAAAAGAACGTTACTCTCAATCAACAGCAGAATTTGAGCACAAAGCTTTCCTTTTCTCAAAAGACAAAGAGCTTTTAGTAATCCCTGTTTACAATCAGGATTACATGTGGGATGAGGAAACAAGTGAATCTTATAATGGAGCAATGGTCTTCAAGATAACAAAAAATGAAATTGAGCTTAGAGGAATTGTTGATCACTCAATGGCTTCAGGAAAATCATACGGTCCTTTAGTTGAAAGAAGCTTGTACATTGAAGAACTATTATACACAAAATCGCCAACATTATTGAGAATCAACAAGATAGAAAACTTGGAAAAAGTCAAAAACATAGAGCTTGAAAGCGACAGCTCATACACTATTTATTAACTCAAACAAAAGATTATATAAATAAGCTATCTTAAACAAGAATAATGGCATTTAAATTCAAACAAAAATGTATAAGATGCAGAAAAAACTTTGTGATTACAACCAACAGGAATAGATTTCCTCTATGCTATGACTGTCAGAAAAAAGAACTTGATGTAAAAATAGCAGATCCAAAGATGAAAAAACTGTTTGATATTCCTGAAGACTATTACAGGAAAAACGATTTTTTAAGAGCAATAAAATCCAATTATATAAGGTTTGAGAAATTAAGCGAACGCCAGATAGCAGCTTTTAAAAAAGTTGTTGAAGAAGTGAAACAACAAGATTTAAATAAATCTTCCTAATTTCTTAGATTATGACAGAACTTATTGCTTCTCTTGGAACAGGAGAAGGAACATGGGAACATCTTAGAAGACTGATTAACCAGCAAGACTGGGAAAAAGTAATTCTGATTACAAATGATTTGAAAAAAAAAAACTTCAAATCTGAAAAACCGGTAGAATTTATTTTAATAGATGAAAAAAAATATTTAACAGAGCTTTCTGAAGAGATAAAGGATAAACTAAAAGATAAGATAACAGGCATAGAAGTAGCAGTCAGCATAATCTCAGGCACTGGAAAAGAACACATGGCTTTATTATCTGCATTATTAAAATTAGGATTAGCAATGAGATTTGTAGCTTTAACTAAAGATGGCGTAAAAGAAATCTAACTTATTTTTTTAATCCTATTCTCAAAATCATTATGATGTTCTATCTTAATAATCTCATAAATAATCATAACCATCCCAATAATAGACAGAACCATAATTACATAATCCTCAATTTCATAAGGAAATCCAAGATTCAGAACAGATTTTCCGCTTTTAAAACTAAAATAAGTCACAAAAAAAGCTATTAAAAAAAGTATCAAAAATATTATAAGATACAACACATTTTTTTTTCTGTATTTATGCATATAATCTCAAATAAGAATTCTGTTTAAATAATTTTCTCTTCTAATCAAGTAGTTAATTCACTGACATAAATCCTATAGCCTGATTTCTTGGCCTGTGCTCTTACATTCCCAAAAACTTCCTTCATTTTCTTCTCTAAGGATTTGCCTCCTTTTTGATGCCTTGCAACTAATTGTAATAGTCCTTTTCTTTTTAAATAATCAACAGACTGCTCAATTATAGAAAAACAAACATCTTTTCCAGCTTTCTGTGGAGGGTTAACTAAAATAGTATCAAACTTATCATCCACTTTCTCAAATAAGTTTCCTTGTTTAACATCTGCCTTAACTTTATTAAGCTCAACATTCTTCAAAGCCAATTTCACAGCCCTTTTATTAACATCAGTCATGACAATTTTTGTTTTCGGAAACACATTATTAATAGAAATACCAACAACACCATAACCACAACCCATGTCTAAAACATTCCAACCATCTTCTATAATACCTTCTTCAATCAACAACTTAGAGCCTTTATCAATTTTATCAGGAGAAAAAACACCAGAACCAGTAAAAAATTTTAAATCATTACCTCTAAGAAAAGCATTAATTTTCCTTAATCTCAAAGGAGATGTTTGCTTTTCAGAATGATAGTGTGTCATTATATTATTATTCCGTATTGTATCCAGATTACCTTATCAGCAGCTCTGACTAATTCTTCTCCATCCCCTTCTACAATGATACAATTACTCTCCAAAGTTATTTTTGTCTGAGGACCTTCTTTTAGATAAATAACTGCTTCATCTGTATTATCACATGTTACAATAGGCCTTTCATGACAGCTTGTAGTCAGATTTTTATTGCAAGCTGCTATAGGTGTAACATTAAATACTCTAAGAAGATTCAGGCTTAACTCTGAAGCAGCTAAAGCTACAAACTTCTTATTAAGTCCTGGGTCAAAAGTAATATAAATTTCATCAGTGACGTTAAACATACCTTCTTCTTCTGGACTGACAACAGGAACATCTTCTGATTCCCTAGGTCCATAACGCAGATGAACAATAAAAAGTTCATTACCTCTTTGCCAATTAGTATGCCACAATCCCTGCATTTTAACAAACTCAAAACCATTATAAGTATAAGAAGGATATTCCACTTTTGAACTAAAAATATATTTAGATGCAAAAAATATTGCAAATAAACCTATCAAAAATAAAACTGCAATAACTAATTTTTTTGTATCTTTTTTAGTATCTGGCTTAACTGCTTTTCCTTCATTTTCATTTATCTCAATACTTTCTTCTTTCATTTTATGATATCAAAATAACCATACAATAATCTGTCTTTTACTCTTAAAAAGTCTATTTCAGAATCTGCCTCAATTATGATACAATCATTTTCAAGATAAACTTTTGTCTCATTAGATTGCTTAAAATACATAACAGGAACAAATTCTGTTGCATCATCGCATGTAATAACAGGCAGATTAAATTCATTATCTGTTGTTAAACCTTGCCTTAGATAGGCATTACTTACAGCTCCAATATTCTGTTGTAAGCTATAAATAGATAAAGCAATTGCATCTTTAAATGAATCATTAATATCATATGTCAAATCTACTTGCAAAGTACCAATCCTATCTACTAGTTCTGAACTTATGATTATATATTCAACCTCCTCTGGAAAATAATCAAAAATTAATTGAGTATTACTGACACTAACTATCCAATTATCTCCGCTTCTAATGAAATTTATTCCATTATATTTCAGTTTTTGTTGACTATCTCCTCCACTTCCAATCAAAAATCCAAGAATACTCATGCTCATTATAACTACAATAAATATACTGAAAAACTTCCCTCTGTTCTTTTCTTTTTTCCTCATTTCAATTATGAATAAAGCCCATATATTTATAGTTTTTGATTATTACTGCTAATCAAAAATAAGATATATGAAAATACATATAAAATAACATATATTTATAAACAAAAATAAAAAGATTTATATATGTGATATAATATATAAAAAAATAAAAAATAAAAAAATGAGTAATAAATCGATTTTACAGAATCCAAACAAAAAACAATTCATTATTACTCTTCCTAAAGGTATTGTTCTAGCCAAATGCTGGAAAAAAGGAGATACTTTAGAGTTTATCATAGACAACAAAGGTGATATTGTGATAAGGTGCACAAAAAAATGAGTAAAGCAATAATCAAACTAGACAATGTATGGAAAATTTACAAGATGGGTGAAGTAGAAGTTCCTGCTCTAAGAGGGATTAACCTGGAAGTAAAACAAGGTGAATTTTTGGCTGTAATGGGGCCTTCAGGTTCTGGTAAGTCAACAGCTATGAATATGATTGGAGCTTTAGACATTCCAACTAAAGGAAAGATACTTCTTGAAAACCAGGACATATCACAATTATCAGAATCTCATCTTTCCCAAATCCGTGGAAAAAAAATTGGATTTATTTTCCAACAGTTCAACTTAATTCCAAGCTTAAGTGCTTTAGAAAATGTTATGCTACCTATGGTTTTCCAAAGAGTTCCAAAACATGAACGTGTTGAGAGGGCAACTAAATTATTAGAAATGGTTGATTTAGGTGACCGTATGAAACATAAACCAACTGAATTATCTGGTGGAGAACAACAACGTGTTGCAATCGCACGTTCTCTGTCAAATAATCCTGAAGTTATATTAGCAGACGAACCAACAGGAAATTTAGACACTAAAACAGGTGATAAAGTTTTAGATTTCCTTAAGAAACTTCACAAAGAAGAAGGCAAGACTGTTGTAATGGTAACTCACGATCGTGGCTTAGCAAATCATGCTCAAAGAGTAGAATTACTAATTGATGGATCCATAGTAAATAAAAAACAAAAAAAAATATTAAAATCATTTAAAAAAAAAAGGTGATACAAAAATGCAAAAAAAAATTATAATCGGAATTTTAGCAATATATGCAATACTAGTTTGTGCAACTGCTGTTAGTGCAGGCATCACAAGCACTCAAAATATAAAATTTGCTAATGAAAGCCACTTTGATGCTTACAATGTTGTTTACAATCTTGTAAACCAGCTTCCTGACCCTGCTGAACCAGGAAGTTATGTTGAAGTGCGTTGGAAAGTTGAAAACTTCGGAAGTAAAAACGCAGAAAATGTTATTGTAGAACTGCTTCCAACATATCCTTTCAGCTTAGAACCTGGAGAAACTGCTGTAAGAAAAATAGGTTCTGTTTGGGGTCGTCAAATAGGAGAGAAAGGTACAATTATTTATTATAAGTTGAGGGTTGATAAAGACGCTGTAGAAGGTAACAACGAAATCCAGTTAAAGTATAGTCTAGATAATGGAGAAAGTTGGTTTATGTTTGATCCATTTTATGTCAGGATACAAACTCAGGATGCTATACTTGCTATTGAAAGTGTCAGCTCTGACTTTGATATGATAGCTCCTGGAGAAATATCAACAATAAAAATAAAACTAAAGAATTTAGCTGATTCCCTGATTAAAGACATAAAAGTAAAACTAGATGTAGATGGAGTTCCATTTGCTCCAATAGGCTCAACAAATGAGAAAACAATAAAAAACCTTAAATCAGGTGAATTAAAAGAAATTGAATTTAATCTGATGGCAGAGCCTGGTGCAGATTCTAATGTGTACAAAGTTCCTTTAAGAATAGATTACTTAGACTGGTCTGGAAATGTGTATGTAAGAAACGGTACAGTCGGCCTTGTTATTGGAGATACACCTGATTTACTAATCAAAGTAGATAGTTCAGAAATTTATAGCAGTGGTAAAACAGGTAATGTAGTAATCAAATTCACAAACAAAGGATTAACAGATATAAAGTTATTACACGTAAAATTAAACCCAAGCAATGATTATACAATTGTATCTAACGCCGAAGAATACATTGGCAATATTGATAGTGATGACTATGAAACAGCTGACTTTAAGTTATACGTAAAAAGAACAAATGAAGGAAAAGTATTATTACAGATTGAATTGGATTACATGGATGCTAATAACAACCAATATAAAAAAGAAGTTAATGTAGAATTAACATTATATACTAAAACAGAAGCTCAAAAATTTGGTTTGCAGAAAAAGAGCAAAACTCTCGGTATAATAATAACATTAGTAATAATAGGAACTGGATTATTTTTTTACATCAGGTACAGGAAGAAAAAACAGCAAAAATAAATTTTTTTTTTTCCAACGAAGTTGGTGCCGAAAATTTTTAATTTTCGAGCATTTTTTTTTATTTTTATATTCTGTAAAGAGGACAAATGATCAAAGAATACTTACTTTTTGCTTTGAATAATATTAAGAACAGAAGGTTAAGAAGTTGGCTGACTATGCTTGGCATCTTTATAGGAATAGCTGCTGTTGTTTCTTTAATTGGTTTAGGAGAAGGGTTAAGGCATGCTATAACATCTCAATTTGGTTTTCTTGGAACAGATATTATAGCTGTAACTGCCACTGGAGGTTTTGGACCACCAGGAACAGGTGTTATTGACCCTTTAACAGACAAAGAACTAGATAGAATAAAAAGTGTTAGTGGAATAGAAAACGTAGCTGGAAGAATTATGGAACCAGGAAAACTTGTTTTTAATAGAAAAGCTACATTTGGTTATGCTGTAAGTATTCCGGATGGTAAGGGTAGGGAACTAATGGAACATTTAATGAACATGGAAGCTCAGAAAGGTAGGTTGTTAAAAGATGGTGATAAAGGCCTTGTTCTTTTAGGCTATATGTTTGGTCAAGATGATAATCCTTTTGGAAAAGCCATAATTCCAGGTTCTAAAGTCGAGATACTGAGTAAAGAATTTACAGTGGTTGGTATAATGGAGAAAAAAGGTAACTTCCAGGTTGATGGAGCTGTATTTATGAATGAAGATGACCTTCGTGACTTAGTTGACAGACAAGGTGATGATTATGATATAATAGCTGTACAATTCAACCAAGATGCTGATGTGAATAAAATTAAAGAAAATATTGAAAAAGAACTAAGAAAAGTTAGAGATGTAAAAGAAGGAGAGGAAGATTTCTCTGTTGAAACACCCCAATCTGTTCTAGAAACAGTTAATTCAACCTTACTGGCTGTCCAAATATTTGTCTATATAATTGCAGGTATCTCCTTATTAGTTGGTGGCATTGGAATAATGAACACAATGTATACTGCTGTTGTTGAAAGAACAAAAGAAATTGGAATAATGAAATCTATTGGAGCTAAAAATAATACAATTTTCTCATTGTTCTTTATTGAATCTGGATTTTTAGGCAGTGTTGGTGGTTTAATAGGAGCTATACTTGGTTTCCTTGGAGCTACTGGTTTAGCATTTATTGGAAAAATGGTTTTAGGCTCTGACTTAATATCAGCACGCATCTCACCATTTTTATTTTTAGGAGCTATATTTTTTTCATTTGTTATTGGCTCATTTTTCGGCACATTACCAGCTATTAGAGCCTCAAAACTAAACCCTGTAGATGCTTTGAGGTATAGTAAATGATAAAAGACATAGCAAAATACTCGATTTCAAATATGTTGCAGAGAAAAACTAGAAGTTTTCTTACTATACTTTCTATTTTAGTAGGTATAACTGCAATCTTCGCTTTAATCAGTTTTGGCCAGGGGATTAATTCTTATATGAACCAGTTTGGAGAGGAGATGGGAACAGACAAAATAATGATGATGCCTGGGGACTATATGACTGCAATTGGCACAAGCAACATAGCCTTTACAGAAGATGACTTGGATTTTATTAGAAAAACAAAAGGTGTTGATGAAGCAAGTGGAATGATGATGGCATCAGGAAAAATAAAATACAAAGAATATAAAGAAAAATATCCTTTTGTCGCGGGTTTTTCTACAGATAGCAGTGAAAAAAAATTAATAGAAGAAATGTTTGGCGGAATAGGGGTTATGGAAGGGAGGCCTTTAAAAAAAGGAGATGGACTAAAAGCAAATTTAGGGTATTCTTATACTATTCCAAATAGAATGTTTAAAAAAGCAATTTCTGTAGGAGATAAAATTGAAATAAATGATATAAAAGTAGAGGTTATAGGATTTTATGACGAAATTGGAAATCCAGGAGATGATTCAAATGTTTATTTATCCCTAGAAGGATATAAAGAAATATTTGATACAGAAGAATATGGATATATTTATCTCAGAGTTGCCCATGATCAAAACCCTTCAGAATTAGCAGATAGGATAAAAGAAAAATTTAGAAAACACAGAGGTCTGAAAGAAGGAGAAGAAGATTTCATTGTACAAAGTTTTGAAGATGTAATGGAAACATTCACAAATATAATTAATATATTAAATGGGGTGCTTGTTTTAATTGCTTTAATTTCAGTAGTTGTAGCTGCTGTCAATATAATGAATACAATGTACACTTCTATATTAGAAAGAACTAAAGAAATTGGAGTAATGAAATCTATTGGTGCAAAAAATAAACATATTTTATTTATTTTTATCTTTGAATCAGGTTTACTGGGCTTATTAGGTGGCGCTGCAGGAATTGGTTTAGGTTATTTAATCGCAAAAATGGGAGAAACAATTGCAAGGTCAGCTGGACTGGCAATGTTAAGGCCTGCTTTTCCTTTATGGTTAACAATTGGCTGCTTAGTATTCGCATTCTTAGTAGGAGCTATCTCAGGATATTTACCTTCAAAACAAGCTTCAAAGCTTAAACCTGTGGATGCGCTTAGGTATGAATAAATCCATTAAATTTATAAACCATAAATGAATTTGAACTATAAAAGGGGTATAGTATATACTCCAAGAGTTCTTGGGGAATTTAAAATGCAAAAAAACATTAGTAGAAGACAGTTTTTGAAGAGAGTAGGTATAGCAACAGCAAGTACTTCTTTAGATTTTTCAAATCTTGTTGGCATACCTAGGATAGTACAAAAGGTTCCAGATTATGAATATAGCACTAACCAACTTTTTGTTGCTTCAAACAAATTACTTCAAAAGGGCGTTCCTACTGAAGGCTATTGTTATTTTATTGGGCACGCTGGTTATGGTGATCATCACAAAGGTGAAATAGTCCAAGATGCTGTTGCTAATGTTAAGAGATTTGGAAAATATGCACCTTATTTAAATAATATTTCAAGACTTGTTCATCATTTAAGAGGATCCAATGAGCTAACATTATTTGCTGCAGAAAAAGTAGATTATGAAGATAGCAGTATACCAAGAGAAGCATTGAGGCCATTTGATTCTTCTATGATTCTGGTGACTGAGAATGGAGAGGGCATTCCGTTAGTAGATAACCTCAATACGAGGAACGGCTCAAAAAAACAAAGGGTTGACTTGCTGTTTTCGTTCTTAAAAAAAAGCGATGTAAAAGAGATAAGAGTTGCAGGAGAATGGACTTACTGGGTAAAGCAAGGATGTTTAGCTGAACTGGCGTATCTTTTATCTGAAAGTTTTGAAATTAAGGGGATAGAGGATTGTATATTTCCAACTAAGTCAACACAATTTAAAAGAGAGGATTTAATAAAATATAATTCTGTTTTGAAAAAACTTTATGAGAATCAAGTTCCTTTGGAATCTATAATTAAGTGAATAAAAACCTACAATCCTTCCACTTCTTTATACCATTTACAGAATTCAGTAAAAACAAATTCAATAGGGAACAGAGATTAAATAGGGGGACTGCTTATTACGTTTGTTTAGGTTGTTGTTTGTGGTGGCTATGGCCTGGTGGGAGACGTCTTTTCAGTATTTTACCATATTTTTTAATTTAGTGTATATTCTTTTTGTAAATTCAAAAACCTTTTTTGCATATTCCTTGTCTAGGATTGTTCCATAGTACAGCATTCCATTCCTAAAATATCTCATCTGGTCGGCAAATTGGACTTCTTTTTCACTAAAGCTAAGAGTTCTCAGATAGGATACTTCTGCTTCATGGGCACCTTGTCCAGACGCATTAAACCCTTCTAACAATAGTCTTGCCCTTATTAATTCAGTAAGAATATCATAACAGTTTTTTACGTGACTATTTGTATTATTTTTGTTAATTCCAATCTTGTCAATTAACTCAAGTAAATAAGCATAGCTTTGCTCAGCCTCTTTGATTAAAAATTCTGCCCTAGATTTGTCAGGGCTTTGCTTTTTTACAATACCTTGCCTTACAAATTCTTCAAAAGATCTTATTGCTTTCATAGATCTACCCCCCCGTACAGGACAATTCCATTAAACAAATTTTCCTTTAGGTTTTTATGTATGCAGTTAAATGAATCATAAAAATTGATGTTTATTTTTCTTTCCAGAATTTTCTCAAATTTTTCTAAATCAATTATTTTGTCTTTTCTTCCGATAACAGCTATATCTATATCTGAATTAACTGTATCATCACCTCTTGAATAGCTTCCGAAAAAGATAATTGTTGCTCCTGCGAATTCTTTTTCAAGAAAATCTGCTAATTCTGATTCATAAATCAGTTTTAAGTTATCTACTTTTTTTAATTGCATAGCTTTGTGATTGTTCCTGTTTAACTCAACAGCCCACCTCCCTGAATCCTTATTCAGCATAATTAATCTTTCTTTCTCTAATTTTGGTAGGGATTTCATAACTGCGGGCTGGGAAACCTCAAGAATCTTCGATATTTGCCGCTGGTTTAGAGATTTTCCTGCTTTTATAAATAAAAGTCTTAATATCTTTTGCTGCAGGATTGTTAACTTTAGTTTATATATGTTTACCATAGTTAATGGATATTAACTTTAGTTTATATATCTTTTGGTTTTTAAAATCATTAATTGAATTCAGTAAAAAAAAATCAATAGAGGATAAATAGGGGGACTACCTATTACATTTGTTTAAGTTGTTGTTTATGGTCCCCACCCCCTGTGGTGGATGGAGGAAAATTAGCAAATTTTTTATATTACGTTTTATTCTTATAGTAATTATGAAAGTCAGAGTTCATACAGGGGGCAACAAAGAGTTTGTATATGATACAAAGGATAAATTAAAAGATACTGATAGTACTAAATCATTTAAGGAAGCGTATAGGGAATGGGTTAAAAAACCTAAATTTGTAAGAACATTCACAAGACCAAAAAGAATTGAAAAAAGAGAAGTGAGAGGGAGTTATCATAAAAGAAGAAGGAAAAAACATTATCATAAAGTTCATGATAAACACAGAAGAGAATATGTAACCATACCAATCAAAGATGTACGTGCTAAAAAACCGCGCAGAAAAAAGAAAAAATTATCTTCTGTTATCAAACTATTAATCTTTCTTGTATTGATTATAATAGCTGTTCTTTATGGAACTTTAAGTGAGGTTAAGGAAGAAGTAACTGAAGAAGAACCAGCAATAAAAACCATATTTTATAATGAAACACTTTCTAGTAAAATATCTTTTAAAGAATTTTTAGAAAATATTTATGATATAGAAGGTGAAGAAATAGAATTAAAAGCTTTCTTAAAGAGATATATAAAGGGTACTGAAACTGCAGGGGTATATGTTGAAAGTATTTCTGATGACTATGATAATACTATTGATTTGATTAAAATGGGTTATAGTTATAGAAGTCTATTTCCAAAAAAAGGTACAACAAAAGAAGTGTATAAAATTAGGGGAATTTTTAGAAGAAAATACAAAACACTTCTCTTAGAGCCAAAAAAAATTGAGCTTAGTGAGAGAAATCCAGAAGGAATTGTAACAAAGAAAAAAATAACCGAATATATGGAAAAAACTGTAAAAAATGTTACTAAACCTAGATACCCTACAATTAAGTCTTTTGTTTTCAATTTATTAGGTAAAGAATTAAAGTGTGAAGATGGAACAAAACTTGAAGAATGTTCAGAAGATAAACTGTATTATTGTTCTTTATCCGGACTGGTAAAAAACCCTATAAAATGCGGATGTCCAAATGGCGAGAGATTATATAAAAATGAATGTATTAAAATAGTAAAATGTAGGGATGGTACTTTAGAACCTGAATGTTCAACAAATAAACCAAAACAATGTGTTGGAGGAGAATTAATTGATAATTCTGATTTATGCGGTTGTCTTGCAGATTATAAAAAGGTTGGAAAAAAATGCGAAAAGATTAAAAGATGTTCTGATGGCACTATTTATGGGGAATGCTCAAAACAAAAACCTTATTTTTGTAGTGCAGGAAACTTAATCAAGGATTCTAAACATTGTGGGTGTGATAGAGGATATAAACCATGGAAAGGTGATTGTATTGATAGTAACAAGGCAGAAGCTCTAGAAACTCTTGAATATATTAATGAGTTAAGAAAGCAGAATGATAGGAGTGAGTTAAAATGGAGTGATGATTTATATGAGTTAGCAATATTTAGATGTAAAGATATGTATGATAGAAAATATTTTGACCATGTGACTCCCGATGGTAAATGTTTAAAGGATTTCAAAGCAGATTATAATCTTGGTGGTTATACAATAGCGGAAAATGCTGGTGCAGTTATGTATGGATATTATGGAGACGAAGTAGATTATGCTTCTTATGCTGATTCAAAGGCACAGGTTGATAGTTGGATGGGTAGTAGGGGCCATAGATATAATCTCCTATACCCTACTCATACGTTGGGGGTTGCTGCTTGTTATAAGGGGGCTTGTGTTTTTTTAGGAGCAAATACAGATTCCTATGGCTTAGGTGCTGGACCTTGTACTACAGGAGATGAAGGAATGGCATTTTGGGATGGTGCTGAGAAGCAGGAAGGAGAAATTTAATTAAAATGACTCATTATCTAATTGAATTCAGATTTTTTGGAAAAGCAAAAGGGGAAGCTAAAAGTTTAATATGGGAAATTAATAAAAAGTTCCGTATCAGACCACCACATAGGCCTGTACCCCACGTATCACTTGCAGGTCCATTTAATACAAGGAATCAAAGGAATCTTGTATCTGATTTTAAAGGGTTATGTAAGAAGCACGGTGTTATGGGTTTTAAGGTTGTAGGTTATAACACTTTTGAAGATAATAGAGTAGTCTATATTGATATTAACCCAAGCGATCAACTAGATAAATTTAGATGGGAGTTAGCAAGAGCAATCAAACCTTATTGTTATCTTAAATCATATGATTTAGAAAGGAAGTTTCATTTTCACGCAACTATTGCTATGAAATTAAGTCCAAGCAAGTTTAAGGCTGTTAAGAAGTATATCAGTAAAAAACCAAAGCCTAATTACAAACATATTTTACTAAGAGCTGCTATTATAAAAAATTCTAAAATACTATATGAGTATGATTTTATGTTAAAGAGGTTATTTAATAGAAATGAAGCAAAAAGTAGAGCAATACTTACGCAAACATTTGATAGGCTGAAGAAATATTTTGATGGTGGTAAAAATAATGTTAGTGATAGGCATATCCAACCAATTATACCTACTGAAGAGATAGACATAGATGATATTAAAGAAGGATTTATTAGTAAGATTCTTAATAGGTTTAGGGAAAGAAAAATATTCTTTATTAGTGATAATCATTTTGACCATACTAATATAATCAAATACTGTAAAAGGCCATTCAAATCTGCAAACGAAATGAATGAAAGTATGTTAGATAAATGGAATAGTACAGTTAAAAAGAATGATATTGTTTTTTTCTTAGGGGACATGGCATTTGGTAGAGGAAGCAAAAGTACAGATCACTGGCTAAGCAAACTTAATGGTAATATTTATTTTATTAAAGGTAATCATGAAAGTATCTCAAGGAAAACTAATGTCTTTGATAAGCTTATAATAACCTACAAAGGTAAGAAGTTCTTTCTTGTACATGACCCAGAAGATGCTCCTAAAGACTGGAAAGGGTGGATAATTCATGGACATCATCACAATAATAAGCCTGAATTTCCTATAATTCATAAAGAGAATAAAACAATTAATGTAAGTGTAGAGGTAATTGATTATAAACCTGTTTTGTTAGAAGATTTGTTAAAGTTGATGGAATGATGTTATTTTTTTTTTCTCTCAAATTCATTTCTTGCTTCTAACCTTGCTTTTTCATCTTCTTTAATTTGATTATATTTACTTTTTGAAAATATACCGGATACAAATAAGAAAAAACCAATTAAAGTTATTAATCCGAAGCCTAACGTAAGATTTCTAAAGAGTTCAAAATTTTCACAATCAGACTTACAAACTTCTTCTATGATAGGGAGATCATCTAAATCCTGATTTAACTCTTTGATAATTCTAGCAGTATTTATTTCATATCCGAATGTGCATGCTTCACATTTAGACCTTACATGATTGAGGCTAGATAAAGAAACATAAAATAAGAAACCAAATATTAATAGAATTGCTAATCCCAAAAAAAACTTTTTTTTATTCATTCGAGTCACCTTATTTTTTGTAAATACTTTTTAATAATTTAGCAATGGGATTTAACAAAAATCTAACAATAGCTCTCAGACTTTTCTTATTTCTTATAAAATCAGCAATTGGTGGGCTGCTTTTATAGTAAAAATTAACAAAAATTCTTCCAAAAGTATGTTTCGTTAAAAAGCTATCCCTCCATTCTCTCAAAATATTGATTTCTTCAGCAAAAGGCGTTCCATAAGCAGCTGTTGCTATGAAACAACCACCCTTGTCTACTTCTTCATAACTTCCATCATCATGAAGAATCACCCTATCACCATCTTCATCAGTAGTTATTCTACTCATTTAAACCACCCCTATATAGAATTAGGTTATTTTAAAGTATAAAAAAATTACTTTTTTTTTTAAAGAAAATAAAAGCAGTAGATTGTTAGTATACTTTAAAATCATGCTCATAATCATTAAAATGCTTTATACAGAATTTGATTAATTTATTTACTAATTTTACATTCTTATCTATTTGTTGCATTTTCTTTTTTTGTTGGGTTTTTGAATACATAGATGTTTATTTCTTCTAATTCTCTCTATCAACTAACCCTGAACAATGCCTTTAGTATCCTTAATCATATCCTGACAGATTTCAAGAAGTTCTTCAACTTTCTTCACATCAATGTCTATGACTGGAGTATATTGATACGTTTCACGCATAGGCATGATTTGTTTTTCCTCTTCTTTAGTACTGGACTTTATGGCTTCAATGTATCTTTTAAAATCCTCATCTATCTTTTTATCTTCAACTAAACTTTCAATTAATGCTAAAGTACATTCCTGATTTCTAGTTTCATAGCCAAATTTAGTAATAATGGCTAAGCAGCAATGATACATAACGTAAAAGCCTATATTTATTGTCCAATCATAAAATCTATGCTCTTTATTCACCATAAAAACTTCAAGATTGTGCTCTGCTTTTGCAATAAAATCCTGTGCTAATTTATCATCGGGTTTTATTTGTATTAAGCCTCTATGCTTTTGATCTTTTTCTAACTCTTTCTTTGCCTTATTCAGACACCATTTTACCATATTCTTAGCTTTGGACATTCTTTAACACCTTAACAAATAATTCTTGGCCATAAACTACCACGCAATTTTTGGCCATGTCTACCAAAGGCTTGTCTTTTTCCCTTAGTTTTTCTTCAAACTTTTTCTTTGTCAAAAGAAGGGGGTGTATTTTTAAACGGTTTTTTCTGTCCATCTCATGAATCTGCCTTTGTACTGGAACATAATCTTTAGCATCCAATATAAAACAAACATCTACGTCCTTAGCATTCTTCCCTTTCTTTAAGATAGAACCAAATAACAATATTGATTTGGCTAGAGGAGCAAAAGACTTTAAATCTTGAATCCAGCCTTTTAAATAATTGGACAAGTTGCTATGATCTAGAAAAATCAGTTCTAGCAATTTTAATGCATATTGGTTTTCAAGATTTGTCTTGTAAAAAATAGCATTTCCCATTTTTTCGCTTGTTAAAATATTTTTTTCTTTTAAACTTCTTAATAGTTTTAAGCTTCCAACATCACTAACCCCAATCCTGTCTTTTATGTTATAGGAGTTATAATTAGTTAAAAAATCTGTGAAGATAATCTTCAAAGCCTTTTTTCCATTCTCGCTGATTTCCATCTTACTCTAACCTTTAGTTAGATTACTCTAATCTAAAGTTATATATAAACTTTTTGGTTTTTTTTAAATCAATAAATAAACATCCCAAACTTTATTAGGGCTTTTATCAATAATTAGAATTCAGTAAAAAAAAAATCAGTATGAGAATAAATAGGGGGACTACTTATTACGTTTGTTTAAGTTGTTGTTTATGGTGCTTACTCCCTGTAGTGGAAGAAGGAAAAGTGTTACTTATTTTTTAAATCTAATAAAGGCATTAGAAGTTTGTTAATATCTTCCTCTTTTTTTGTTAATGTACTTGTCATCGTACCACCGGGTGTTAAATCAAATGTTCCTGTGAGTTTAAAGCCGTTATAACCCCATTTATATGACCATGTATGGTTATTACTATCATCTTTAGGGTCTCTTCCATTAATGCTATCTAGATACGCCCCTCTTGCTATTTGGTCCTCTTCTCTATATCCTCCACCTGGCATTTATTTCACCTATAACTCGAGAATACTCACGACTATAAAAGTGTTGCTTTTTTTTATTTTATTAATGGAATTAGAAGTTTGTCAATTTCCTTTTCTTTTATTAATGGGCTAGAATTATGTATTAAGTCAAACGTACCTTGCATTTTAAATCCATTGTAACCAAATTTATAATCAAAAGAATGCTCACAATAACCATCTTTAGTTGGAGGCCGTTCATTTATTCTATCCTCAAATCCAAAATTTTGCATAGCAATTGCACGATACCATTCAGCGTATGACATTCAAAACACCTATAACTCGAGAATACTCCACGACTTAAAAAGTTTACTAAATCACACCAAATATTTTAAAAAAAAAACAATACAAATGCTGCTATTGCAATCGTCAAAAACAGAATTGCTAATGCGTCTTTTTTTTTGTTCATCAGATTACACCAAACGTTTTCAAAACTGCAAAGAGGATTGCTGCAACACATATGATGATCATTACAATCTTAATCTGATCTATTAGTTTTTTTGATATTTTCATTTGCCCCATGTGGTATAAACTCCATATAGTGCTATCAATATACAGGTTATTGCAAGTACATGAACACCTATTTGTAATATCTTGGTTAGCTTCTTTTCTGTTTTTTTGTCCATGTTAATAGAATAAGCTTTTGAAATATAAATAAATTGCTATAAATTATCACACTTTTCAATCCAATTACAGACCTCAATAGAGAAAACAATTAAATTTATAAACCATAAATGAATTTGAACTATAAAAGGGGTATAGTATATACTCCAAGAGTTCTTGGAGGGTTTAATATGAAAATTACAGAATACCCAGAACAACCTGAATTTGTAAGTGACTTAGAGGATAAACTAGGTGCTGAAATTAAATATCTCAATTTTGGAAAAGCACCTGTATTGTTAATCTACACATCTAATGGGAAAGAAACCAAGAGGTACATAGTTAAGGCTTCTTTTTCTGCCCTACTTATAGGTCGAAATCCCCCACTAAATTTTAAATCAGAAATAACTGAGATCGATTCTTTCAATACAGCTTTAGATGATTATGATTTTTCAAATGATGAGAAATTTTTAGAAGAACCAAGAGAAGATAAGAGAAAAAGTGTTGCTTTTATCAGAAATGACAATATGCGTACAATAAATAGATTAGTGGATTCTCATTGGAAATACTTTCACCAACAATATGGGGATTGGATTCTTGAACAAATGTACGAATATAATCGAAACCAATAAGTTTTTTTTTTTTATTTAAATAGGAGGACTACTTTTGTTTAAGTTATTTATGGTGCTTAGTAGAAATATTTAAATATCATGACATAATTCTAACTATATCATGAGACAAAATAAAATTTCAAAAGAAGAGATTTTATTAGTTCTTACTTCTTGTTGTTGTTAATTCTAATTCATTGTTTTTATCATTAGAGATATTTCTCTATAGTTTTTTTTTTTTTCTATGGTTGCTTTTAGGTTAAACTCCTTAAGCAATACAACTATCCAGAAATGGGGAGGTAATGAAAAATGTACAAACTAGTAGATAGAGAAAAAATTAAAGAATTAGAGAGTATAGTAGAAGATACAAAAAAAATAAAGATACAACAGGAAAAACAATACACTTTAGTTAAAAATTGGTTGGAGTCTGTAAATGGGAGTGGAGCTGCTCCCTATTATAGATTACCATTAGAAACACTGGAATTACTTGAAAAAACTTTATATAGCATAAGCAGGGATTATGAACCCGCAATAGATGAATTGGAAAAAGTAAAGTCTGCAGTAATATTAAAGAACCAAGTAAAATACAGAATAAAACCATAGGATTTTTTTTTTAGGCTCTTCGAAGCTTTTTTTTTTTTTTTTTTAAAAATTTTTTTTAAAAATTAAAAAAGGATTTGAACTATAAAAGGGGTGTAGTAAAATTCAACTTGT
>CAZSMA010000014.1:13656-21164 GCA_964608065.1 uncultured Methanosarcinales archaeon | reverse complement strand
CTTCAGCTTTTATTAAACCAGGGATTACACCAGCAAGTAAATAAGCCAAAGTTGATTTTCCAGAACCATTACTGCCTATTATACCAATAAATTTTTTTTTTTTTATCTTTAGATTTAGGTTTTTTATTACATTATAATCTTTATAAGAAACAGAAACATTATTCAGATCTATCATTTTTTATTATTATTATTAAACCTCTATCTTATCCTTTAACCTCGTCTTGAAAACAATAAGCCAAGCAACAAAAAAATCTATAACTGATTGTACTGCATTTGGAACTATAATCATATACATTGGAAATTGCTGCATAATCTGCTCTGTTGACATCTTTAACCAAATCGGTAAAGCAAAATAATAGTTTATGTAAACCATTAACACGCATCTTATAATTATAGCTAGTACAAGAGTAATAAAGAATAATTGAGTCTGTAATTTTGGTTTAAATTTCTTTAACTGAACTAATCCAATAGTCAATAATATAGGTATGGTTGCTGAAAATTTCATTAAAGCGCCTAACCAAGAACTTGGAGCAACAAATCCAATAAAAATACAGGTGATTACAGCTGTCAACAAACCAGGCCATAAACCAAACAAAAACAATGAAATAAACCAAGGCACAGCTACTAAATCAATCCTCATACCCCAAGTTGTAGGCCAGAAAGGGCTTAATTGAAACAATATTGACAGAGCTGCAAGCATAGTTGCAGAAACAATTTTCTTTGTATTATCCATATTTAACTACCTCCAATATATCATTATCTTTTAGATGGTAATAGTCTCTTAAATAAACTGGAGCTATTATCTCAACTATATCTTCAGGATGTGTTGCTCTTTCTGGAATGATTATAGCACCTTCTGTATCTTTTATCTTAATTTTATAGCATTTTATAGAACCATAAGTCCTTTCCTTATCTTTAAAACCATTTATTAAAATTGGTTCTATGTTATCAATAAATTCTAATAATTTAGTTTTATCATTTAATCTAAGATTTAATGTTCCAGAATAAGGCTTAAAACCTAATTTAGATTTAAACTGAGTTAAATACTGGGATAAGGACATATAATATTTTCCTTCTCCAATTCCTGATTTTACTGTTCCTTTTAATTTATTAATTTTTCTTTCAAAGTTTTTTTTTAATATCTTATATTTTTCCTTTAAATGATCCCTTCCTTTCTCACCTAAACTTAATATTATACCATTGGCTTCTAATTGCCTTTTAATCAAACCTTTCTTCTCCATCTCTATTAATTTCCTTGAAACTGTCTGCTGAGTTGAGTTTAATTCTTTTGATAATTGTACTGTAGAAGTCCTTAATTTACCAAACAAACTACTTTTTTCTAGAATATACAATAAGATTGAATAATATTTATCCCACATAAATAAAACAATTATGTAGTTACTTATAAATATTGTGGTACTTAGAAATGGGTAACTTATTTTAAATTAATTGCTGTGCACCCATGACCATCACCAATCTGATTATAATATCTTATATCAGAAAAATAATTACCAATTAACTCTTTTAAATCTCGTTTATTATATTCTCTCAAATGATTCGCATCACATCCTAATCCATAAGGAACAACAAGGATGATTTTTCCATTTTTTTTTATTACCCTTTTAGCCTCAGCCAAGGTTAATTCTGGATTAAATACATGTTCTAATACATGAGAGTAAATTCCAACATCGTACGTATTATCATCTAACGGCAAATTTTCAGCAAATCCTGAAATATAATTACCTTCTGGATCATCTTTCCTTGTTTTGTTTAATACTTGGTCAAGACAGTCAACTCCTACTGTCTCACAAGCAAATTCCCTCAATTTTTGAGTAAAATAACCGTCAAAACACCCTACATCAACGATGCTTTGTCCTTGTTCAACCTCTGCAAGCAAAAATTCTAATCTTTCATTAACATCAGTATTTTGTTTCCTACGAGGCCCATTATTTAGAATAAATGGGCTTAATAACCTGTTAAAAAAAACAAGTCTATTATTTAACTGTTCTTTTGTCTTTGAACTTGATAAATAGTTTCTTAACTTACCCAATATCTTATTGTATAAGTTACTCTCATTTATTGAATGAACTATCTGCTCCATAACAGTCCAAATTTCATTTGATTTTATATAGTTATCTAATTCGCAATTTAAAAAAAAAAAACCACAATCTTTTTAAACAAAACCTCAATCCTAAACCTAAAGTGGATGTGGGTAGTAGCTTACCTGAACACTAAATAAATAATAATGGAGGCTTAAAATGGGAATGTATAAATATATCAGAGAAGCTTGGAAAAAACCAAGAGAAACTTTAAAAGGATTATGGCAGCAGAGATTAATTGAATGGAGACAACAGCCAGTTACTTTAAGAATACCTAAACCAACAAGATTGGACAGAGCTCGTTCTTTAGGGTATAAAGCTAAACAAGGTTATATTGTAATAAGACAAAGAGTTAACAGAGGCGGAAGGATGAAGGAAGGTGGTATTAAAGGAAGAAGGCCAAAAAGAACCTCCAGAAGAAAAGACCTAAGAATAAGTTACCAGGTTGTTGCAGAAAGTAGAGCTGTAAGTAAATTCCCAAATTTAGAAGTTCTTAACAGCTACTATGTAGCAGAAGACGGAAATTATTTCTGGTATGAAGTTATCTTGATAGACAAAGCAAATCCTTCTATATTAGCAGATGACAGAATCAACTGGATAGCAGAAAAACAACATAAAGGAAGATCATTCAGAGGCTTAACTTCTGCTGGAAGAAAGTCCAGGGGTCTTTCAAATAAAGGCAAAGGCGCTGAAAAAATAAGACCAAGCAGAAGAGCTAACCTAAGAAGACATTAATTTTTTTTTTTTTGCTTCTTTTTATTTATAACTTCTATAGAGTAGTAATTAATAGAAAGATTTAAATACTTTCTTTGAATTTTAACTAATTTATGAAAGCTTTAGAATTAACTAAAGATCAAATTAGCTCACTTGAAGAGCATACATATTCTGCATTAAATGCTTTAGAATTTGCACTTAAATCCGGAAAAAAAAGAGATTACAATTGGGCACATAATCAATATTATAATATAGGTAAAACAATAAATGATGTTATTGAATCTTTTGATAAAAAATATAATATTAAAAAAGATTTTTTAAATTGGGATAGGACTCACAAGAAATCAAAGATACTTGATAAATATATACTACAACACATTATAGGACGTAAATTTACACATAATTTATGGAAAGGCGATAAATTCGATGAAAGCACTAAAAAATTTAAAAAAAAAAAAATATCAAAGGCAGAAGCACTAATAAAAAAAACAACTAATCATTATTGTTTAAATATATCTTATGAAAAAATTGAAGAAGCTGCTGATTTATTATCTCAGTCAGAAAAATATGATATTCTATATAATTCATTAGAAAAGATTAACAATAGATTAAAAATCCTTTAATAATAAAAAAAAACTAACTTCTAAACCACAGAAAACTATATATACAAGTATAACTTTCCTGTTTTAAAAATCAGGGGATGAGAGGATGATTGAAGAAGAGGAAAAGATAGATGAAGATGATGAGAGATATTTAGCTGATGAAGACAGTGGTGACAAAATAGAAGATAGAGAGTATTATGATGAAGAAATTGATGAACCCTAATTTTTTTTTTTTTATTTCTCTAACTTTAAAACATTCTTTAAAGAAATTAAAGCAACTTCTAACTGCTTATCAGTCGGCTCTTTAGTTGTTATTCCCTGAATCCATAACCCTGGCAATGCTAGAAATCTAACAAATTTATTATCTTTATGCTTATCTAGAATCTTCAATAATTCATAAGATAAACCAATTATCACAGGCAATAACACAATCCTTCCTAAAAATTTTACATATATTTTAGGGCTTACAATTAATGAAAAAACCAATATTGATATTATCAAGACAATTATTAAAAAACTAGTACCGCATCTCATATGTAAAGTAGAATATTTCTTAGCATTCTGCACTGTTAACATTTTACCATCCTCATAACAATTAACTGCCTTATGCTCTGCTCCATGATACTTGAATAAAGTCTTTACATCATTTAAAAGTGATATAGAGTAAATATACAATATCAGTATTATAATCCTAATTATTCCGTCAATAAGATTAAACATAAATCCTCTTGAAGAATGTATTAATTTAGTTAGATAAAGCGGCAATACAATAAACAATCCAATAGCAATTGCAAAAGAAATTAAGATTGTAAAAAAAATATCTTTTTTCTTTATTTCTTCTCCACCATCTGCGTTTTCTGCACTCCAGTTCAAAGCCTTAATGCCAATAGCTAGCATCTCAAATAGATTGACAACACCCCTTATAAAAAAAAATTTATACCAATTTGGTTTCTTCTTTATCTTTTCTTTCTTAGAAATAATTTTATTCTTCTTTCTAATAGAAATATTGTAATAATTAGGAGATTTCATCAATACTCCTTCTATTACTGCTTGTCCCCCTATATTTTTTAGTTTCATTACTCTTTATTTACTAGTTTCTTAATTTTCTTTCTATTCACATACACTAACATGCTTAAGATAATAGCTAAAATAATTATCGAAGCCAGAGATGTACTCATAAACCCTGAAGGTCCAATAGCATTGCCAGTTATCTTATTCACAGCATGCTCTGTTTTCTTTAACATATTCCTGTTATCTTCTATAGGAACATCCCCTACAAGTTCTTCTCCTAGATTTACTAAATAGTTTCCGTCAGGCACTTCTCTGGACAAATCAAAACCCATAAACTCTCCAACATCAAGTTTTATTCTTTTTAAGACAACAAACTCATTATTCTCTTCATCTTCTAAAATAATTGTAGTTTTCTTATTATACTTTATATTCCCTATATTCTCAACATAAACTTCACTTCCTTCAAGACTTATTTCTAACTTTTCATATTCCTGCATAATTATTATATCTTCTTTTAAAACATTATCTATAAAACTTCTTAATTCATATTTGCCAGGCATAGCATTTTGTTCAAAATTGTACTGTACAATTCCATCGCTTCTGACTTCTTCTAAATGTATCTTACCATTTTCAGGATTGATTATCTCAAAATTAACTACTCCATCCATAAAATCTCCTGCCTGGTCTAAAATAGTTATTTCTACTTGCAAAGTTTCAGAAGGTATAAACAATTCCTTATTCAGTATAATCTGTATTGTTGTTGCAACAGGATTAACATTCAGCTCTACAACCTCTTTTCCATTATTTCCATGTTCATCTTCTGCTATAATATCCATATAATGAATTTGTGATTTGATATCAGCTGGAACTTTCATATTATAATCAATAACTCCTCTACTTACTGAAAATGATTGTGTTTTCTCATCTAATACCAAAGTTATTTCAGCATTATCTGCATTGTCACCATTTGTTTTTTTCACAGCACCATTAAGATTAATCTCTTCTCCTGGATTTACTGTAAACGAGCTTTGTAACAAAAATATATCTAATGCATTGCTCACAACAAACAAAGCAGATGCTCCCTGGTCTATTGTATCTCCTCTTGATGACTCCAAAACACCATCAAGATAACACTCTCCAATTAAATCCTCAAATAAAAGTCCACCCTGAATCTTAATTTTTTTTATTTCATCTGCCCATAAATTTATCTCTTTATAATATTTTAGAGTATTATGCCCATCACAAACAACGCTTAATCTAAAGAATCCATTTACTAAATCATCTTCCTCATTAATTTCAACATCTGCACTTAACTTATCCCCAAGATTAAACTCTGATTGGTATATAGTCACACTTACACTTGCAAAAACAGATGGAATTAGTAAAAATATTACTAAAAATAGTGTTACTTTTTTCATCATTTTTTTGTATTATAGAGTTAGTATATAAATAATTTACTACTCCAACCCTAACCTATCATCAATTTCAGAAGCAATATCTTTAAGATCATCGCATGCTCTTTTAATATCCTTTTCAACTTCACTTATAAGTGCTTTTAGATTATCAACCCTAAGCATATACTTCTTACCATCACTAACTACAATCCCAGACTCCATTAACCTGTTTATATGATGTATGACAGTTCCTCTGCTCAAATGAGACCTTATTGCTATATCATCTGATTTCAATGGCCTCCTTGATTTTGCAGCTTTCAACAGCTCAATAAATATCCTAAAACAGCTTTTATCCCTGTCTCTTAAATTAAACAATCCTAAAGAAGTTCCAAACCATTGCAGTTCCTGATTAACATTATTTGTTACTGGCTTTCTTATATTTATTATTGTAATCTTCCTATGAATAAATCTCATTACAAAGATTTAATCATAGCAAATATATAAACATTTGGTTTATTTATATACTAAAGCATACAAATATTTAAATACTAGTTGACTTTATTTCCTCTCTGTTGACTTTAAATCAACAAAGCGGAATGATAACAATGAAAATATTTTAATATTTTCAAGGTAAAAATTGAGGAATTTTAACCATGAAAAAAAAACAAGAAAAAATCGACCCTAAGGACCAAAAAATAAAAGAATTAACAGAAACATTACAAAGACTGCAGGCAGAGTTTGAAAATTACAAAAAACATATTGAAAAACAGAACTGCGATTTTAAAAAATACGCATCTGCATCATTAATAATCCATTTATTGCCAATATTAGACAGTTTTGAGCTTGCATTCAGGAACAAAGAAACAAAAAAAGAAGAGTTTCTAAAAGGAATTGAACTGATTTACAGCCAATTATACAATATTTTACAAGCAGAAGGCATTAAGCCAATACAAGCACTAGGAAAAGAATGTGATCCTTATAAACATGAAGTATTACTAAAAGAAGAAAGCGATAAAGACCATATTGTTTTAGAAGAACTTCAAAAAGGATATATGCTGAATGACAAAGTAATAAGACATACTAAAGTTAAGATTGGAATAAAAAAAGAAAAAGAGGTAAAAAAATGAGGGATTTTATCATAAAAAAAAACACTCCAAAAGAAACTGTTTTAAAATTAGCTCAGACAGACTGTCATACTTGCACACATTGCTGTGAATTTGGCGGCGCTATTGTAATTAAAGAAGATATTCCAAAAATCGCAAAACTTCTGAAGATTTCACCAGAAGAGTTCAAAGAAAAATATCTTGAAGAGTTTGAAAAATTCAACACAAAACATTTCAGAATAAAAAAAGAAAAATCCAGTAAACCTTATGCTCCGTGTTTATTTTTAGACAAAGAAGAAAGATGCATGCTGCAGGGTGTAAAGCCTATTTATTGCAAAATTGGAACATGCAAATCTTATGGAAACCAGTTAAACTTGTGGTTTACACTGAATTATTTTGTTAACCCAAGCGATGCAGAATCCATCAGACAGTATGCAACTTTTCTGAAAACAAACAGCACACTCCAGGGTGGAGAATTAAAAGATTTAGTTAAAGACAAAGAAATGTTAAACAAAATATTGGATTATAAAATACTCAAATAATATTGATTAGATAAGCGGGCAGGTTTTAAAGAACACCTCTTTT
>CAZSMA010000014.1:10120-13556 GCA_964608065.1 uncultured Methanosarcinales archaeon | reverse complement strand
TATGAAGAAAAGTCAAAGACAGAGTTAGTCACAGAAATAGACAAGCAAGTAGATAATTTTATTGTAAAAAAAATCAAAGAAAAATATCCTGAACATGATATCTTAATAGAAGAATCAGGAAAACATGATAAAGAATCAGAATATATCTGGATAGTTGATCCACTTGACGGAACCCATAACTTTATCCATGAAATGCCTCATTTTAGTGTTTCTATTGCACTTGCACACAAAGGTGAAGTAATACTTGGTGTAATGTACTTTCCTATACTTGATGAGTTATATATAGCTGAAAAAGGAAAAGGTGCATTTTTGAATAATAAAAAAATTAGTGTATCTGAAAAAGGTTTTAAGAATCATAATGTGATGATTTTTGACGCTCATTTTGGTGGAGGAGAAAAAGAATACAAACTAAAATTGTTCAGTAATTTAGTAGAGCATATCAGCAAAGCAAGGATTTTCGGTTGTGCAACTATGAATTTAGCATATGTTGCTTCAGGAAGAGCTGATGTAGGAATTTTAGTAAAAACACATCCTTGGGATTTTGCTGCTGGTGCTTTGATTGTAGAAGAAGCTGGAGGTAAAGTTACTGAGATGAACGGAAACCCATGGAGAATTGATTCAGACAATCTAGTTTCATCTAATAATAAATTTCACGATAAAATAATTGAATTATTAGAATGAAAAAAACAGTTGGAGCAATTATAGAAGATAATGGAAAAATATTGCTTATGAAAAGAAACCACAAGCCTTTCAATAATTATTGGGGATTACCTGGAGGTCATATTGACCAGGGAGAAACAGCAGAACAGGCTGTTATTAGAGAAGTAAAAGAAGAAACTGGTCTGGATTTTGAACCAAAATTTTTGAAAGAAGATGAAGAGGATTTTGAAGAAGAAGTATGGCATGCTTCAGCATCATTTTTTGCAGGCAAAAAGAAGGGGAATGTTAAATTAAGTAAAGAGCATACAGCTTTTGACTGGTTTACTCAAGATCAAATAAAAGAAATGCAATTAGGATTTAATCATAAAAAAATAATAAAAGATTATTGGAGGAATTAAAAATGGAAGAAAGAAAAAAAATGAATGTAAACATCAGAGATGGACAGGTATTTTTCAGTCATGAGACTGCTGTTAATTTCAATCCAACACAGTTTATATTTGACTTTAAATGTATTACACCAAGAGTTGACCCAAGAAGCAAGGAAGCTCCAACTGTAACTATAGATCATAATGTTGTGATTATCGAGCCATATCATGCAAAACGCATTTCAGAATTACTGAATAAGATTGTAAAAAAATATGAAAAAGAGTTTGGCAAGATTGAAAAGCCAAAAGCTCTGGAAATATTTGAAAAGAAAAGAAAAAAGAAAAGTAAAGATACAAATGAAAAACAAATTCCAACATATTTAGGATAAACCAGGAGGGTGGTTAATATGAAAACAAAAAATCAAACTAAAAAAGAAAAAATTATTGGGATAGATTTGGGAACAAGCAATTCAGCAGCAGCTGTCTTGCAGGCTGGAAAGCCAACAATAGTTCCATCAGCAGAAGGTACTACACAATATGGAAAAGCATTTCCTTCAGTAGTCGCTTTCACAAAACAAGGCCATAAACTAGTTGGAGAACCAGCTAGAAGACAGGCAGTAAGCAATCCAGAAGGAACTTTCAGCGCATTCAAAAGAAAGATGGGCACAAGTTTCAAGTATAAAGTAAGTGACAAAGAATACACTCCGCAGCAATTATCTGCGTTTTTACTGCAAAAGATAAAAAAAGACGCAGAAGAGTTTATTGGAGAACCTGTAAATAAGGCAGTTATAACAGTGCCAGCTTATTTTGATGATGATCAAAGACAAGCTACAAAAGATGCTGGAACAATAGCAGGACTAGACGTTGTTAGATTAGTCAATGAACCTACAGCAGCTTCAATGGCTTATGGCTTGGATAAATCAGGGAAAGAGCTGAAGATTCTGGTGTTTGACTTTGGAGGTGGAACATTAGATGTCACAATGATGGACTTCGGAGACGGTGTTTTTGAAGTCAAATCTACATCTGGTGACACACAGCTTGGTGGAACAGACATGGATGACACTATAATGAACTTTATTGTTAAAGACTTCAAAGATAAAGAAGGTGTTGATATAAGTGAAGATGACACTGCAATGCAGCGTTTACGTGAAGCTGCTGAAAAAGCAAAGATTGAGTTATCAACTACAATGGAGACAGACATTAACTTGCCATTTATAACTCAGGCAGGTGGTAATCCAAAGCATCTTACAATGAAATTGACAAGAGCTAAGCTTGATCAATTAGTTGAGCCAATAATCAAGAAATGCTCTAAGCCTCTTGAACAAGTTCTGAAAGATGCAAAATTAACAGCAAAAAACATTGACAAAATAATCCTAGTTGGTGGTCCAACAAGAATGCCAATTGTCAGAAAGTTTGTTGAAGACATTGTTGGAAAAAAGGCAGAACGAGGAGTAGATCCTATGGAATGTGTTGCTCATGGAGCTGCAGTACAGGCAGGAGTTTTAGCTGGAGAAGTAAAAGATGTTTTGCTATTAGATGTTACACCATTGACACTAGGTATAGAAACACTAGGTGGTGTAAGAACTAAATTGATTGAAAGAAACACTACAATACCAACAAAAAAAAGTCAGGTTTTCAGTACTGCTGCAGACAACCAGCCAGCTGTAACAATCAATGTCCTGCAGGGTGAAAGACCAATGGCTACTGACAATAAATCATTAGGAAGATTTGATTTAGTTGGAATTCCGCCAGCATCTAGAGGTGTTCCTCAAATTGAAGTCACATTTGACATTGATGCAAACGGAATAATTCATGTCTCAGCTAAAGATTTAGGAACAGGCAAAGAGCAGTCTATTAAGATAACAGCATCTCAGAAATTAAGTGAAGAAGAAGTAGAAAAAATGAGAAAAGAAGCAGAATCACATGCTGATGAAGACAAGAAAAAACAGGAAAAAGCAGAAGTCCTTAATGAAGCTGAAACCTTAGTGTTCCAGTATGACAAGACAATAAAAGACATGGGTGACAAAGTTGACAAAAAACAATTAGAACCTATTAAGAAAGACATTGAAGCACTGAAAGAGTTATTGAAAGATAAAGAAAAGAACTATGAGACAATAAAGAAATCTAAAGATGACTTAACTGCAAAGTTCCAGAAAATATCTGAAGAATTATATAAGAAAGTTGCAGAAGAACAAGCTAAAAAACAAGAAAAACAAAGTGCAAAGCAAGAACAAAAAGACGACAATGTTGTTGATGCAGAATACGAAGTAAAAGGAGATAAAAAGAAGAATAAAAAGTAAAAGGGGGTAACTAATGGGATGAGAAAGTACTTTTTTTTTATTTTTAGTTTTTTATTATTGATTTCTATAGTTTTATCTGGAGTTAATGCTAATGAAGTTGGTGTTAATACA
>CAZSMA010000014.1:0-10110 GCA_964608065.1 uncultured Methanosarcinales archaeon | reverse complement strand
AAGTGCAAAAAAAAAAAAAAAAGACAACAATGTTGTTGATGCAAAATACGAAGTAAAAGGAGAAAAGAAGAAAAAGAAGTAATTTTTTTTTTTTTTTATATTAAAAAGAGGTATTGAATGAAAACAAAAGCAGTAATCTTCGATTATGATGGTGTTATAGTTGATAGTTTAGATGTTGTTCAGGTTATTTACAAAGAGATTGCAAAGCATTTCAACAATCCTATTTTTGCAGATATGAAAAAAAACATTGATTTCTGTGATGTTGACTGGAGAAAAACACTAAAGAATGTTGGAATTACAGAAAGAAAAGATATTGACAAGATTAAAAAAATATACATTGAAGAGTTCAACAAACACAAAGAATTAACTAAATTAGTGCCGGATATTAAAGAAGTCTTAGAAATTTTAAAGAAAAACTACAAATTAGCTGTAGCTTCTAATAATTTCAAGCCAGAAATTGAAAAAATACTGAAAAAATTCAATATTTTACATTATTTTGATGTTGTTATAGGTGGTGAAAAAGAAATTCTTAAACCAGACCCAACTATTTTAATAGAGTGTATGCAAACTTTAAATGTTAAACCAGAAGAAACAGTCTATATTGGAGATATGGACGGAGACATTACTGCTGGAAGAAACGCTAATGTAAAAAAAGTCATAGCTGTAACTTATGGCTATCACTCACATGATAAATTAAAGCAATTAAACCCAGACATTATTGTACACAATACAAAAGATTTATTAAACGTTATAGAATAAGAAGGTAAAAAATGCCAAAAGACTATTACAAAATATTAGGTGTAGACAAGACTGCAACTAAAGAGGAAATTAAAAAAAGCTACAAAAATCTAGCTAAAAAATATCATCCTGATGTGAACAAGGAAGACGGAGCTGATGAAAAATTCAAAGAAGTTTCTGAAGCAGCTTCTGTCCTGGGAGATGATGAAAAAAGAAATCAATATGATGATTATGGTTCTACATACGAAGACATGACAGGCTCTGACTTTGATTTCAAGGACTTTGGCTTTGATTTTGGAGGAGAAAGCTTCTTTGACTTTGGAGATGTTTTTGACAAATTATTTGGAGCAGGTTTTGGTTTTGGAGGAAGAAAAAAACAACCCAGAAGAGGTTCTGATCTAAGATATGATATGGAAATAACCTTAGAAGAAGCAGCTTCTGGAGTGAAAAAAACAATTTCTATACCTAAATTAGAAAAATGTTCTGAATGCAATGGTTCTGGAGCAGAATCTGATTCAGATATTGCATCCTGCCCTGAATGCGGCGGAACTGGAATGAGTAAAAGAACTCAAAGAACACCTTTTGGAATAATAGCTACACAAACAACATGCAGAAAATGCAGTGGACAAGGAAGATACATCAAAAATGAATGTGATCATTGCGATGGAACTGGTGTTGTAAGAAAAACAAAGAAACTAGAAATAAAGATTCCAGTAGGAGCAGAACAAGGAACTAATCTAAGGGTTACTGGAGAAGGTGAAGCAGGACAAAAAGGAGCAGAAACTGGTGATTTATATATTGTTGTCCACATCAAAGAACATGATGTTTTTGATCTTCATGGAGACGATATTTATGTTAAAGTTAACATCCCATTCACAACAGCAGCTTTAGGTGGAGAAATAGAAATTCCAACTATAGATGGAAAAGCTAAACTAAAGATTCCAGCAGGAACGCAGAACAACACAATCTTCAAGATGAGAAACAAAGGCATGCCTCATTTGCATGGCTCTGGCACCGGTTCTGAATTAGTTGAAGTTGTTATAAAAGTCCCAACAAAGTTAAATAAGAAGCAAAAAGATTTATTGAAAGAATTTGATAAACAGGGAAAAAGGAAGGGGTTTTTTTAAGAAAGTTTTCTAACTTATAACTACTCCAGAATAGAAATGTTTATATAGATGTTTTTCTAAGGGTAAAATAAATAGTTAAAATTATTCGGGGTGGAAAAAATGGGTTGGACAGGCCTTAAACCAGAAGAACCAACAAGTGGGGGTAAAGAAGGGGGAGGAAGAAGGAAATTTATCAAAACTTTATTGTGGGGTGGTGGGATTGCAGCCTTAGGTGGAGTAGGTTATTTTACAAACAAAGAAACTGGAAATCCTGTAGGAAAAACTTTTGAAGGTGTTAGGAAAATATTTTCTGAAAAACCAATTTATGAGGGTTCTGATATTTCTGATGCATTTGAAGGTTATTTTGGAATTCCTGGAACAGATCTAACAGGAATGTTAGATTCAAATTTTACTGACTATGAATCCTTGAATGGAAAACAAGTTATTATATTCACTGATAAAAGAAGTTTTACGCCTCCACATAACTATCTTAAGCTAATTGGTAGGATAATAAACGCAGAAACCAATGAAGAAATCTACAACAGGGGTGACAAGGCATTTATTAGTGCTGATTTACCAAGGGTTGACCTAAAAGACAAAGACAAATATTTAGCAACAAAAGGATTTAGATATAATATAAAAGAAGACTGGGAAAAACTAGGTACAGACAAGATAAGATTAACAGGAAGATTCTCAGAGGATTACAATTATATAATTGTTAAAGACCAAAAAGATGGACAGGATAACAGAATTAAGGTAGCAAATATGAGTAGCTGGTTAAAATATTTAGTGAATAGTCAGGCAAAAGACAAAGAAATAGATATCTATCTTACTATAAAAGAAACAGCTGACTGGGGAAAAGTTAGAGAAAAAGAAAGAGAATTATTTAATGCAAGTGTTGATTATGTTGCTCCTAAAGGAACAGAGATTAGCGCACTTGATGCAGCTGCCCTTACAGGAGTTATGGTTGCAGGCATTAACTCTATGAATACAGGTAATAAACCAAAACCAGCATAATTTTTTTTTTTTTTTTATTTTCTTTCTTTCAAATATTCAGAAACAGATTTTGGAACTAATTCTTCAAAGTTTTCATTATTTTTGATCATTTTCCTTATCTTTGTTGCAGAGATTCCTTCTACTTCATCCAGCATCTCAACCTTATATCCTGCCTTCTCAAACAAATCTTCAGTAAAATCATTTTTAGTGAAGACAATATCAAACTTAGGGACTAAGCTCTCAACATGCTTAACCCATTTGGAATGGTTATGAATATCTGGAATTGCAATTATCCTGTAATCTTTTATTCTCTCACATTTTAATGTCAGTTCTATCATCTTTTTTCTTTCTTCAAATGTAAAAGGATTGTCTTCTGTATTGGAATACTGAGAGCTGCCTATTCCAATTATGATTTCATCTGCTTTCTTCAATATATCCTTGATATCCTTTAAATGCGCCTTATGGAATGGCTGAAACCTTCCTATAAACAAAGCTGTTGTCATAATGATTAAATTATACTGTTTGTTTATAAATTTTTTTATCATTGTGATGCTTCATAGAAAAATTTAAATATAATCTATAAAGATGTGCTATAAAAATGTCCAAACCAAAAATATTTGTCATTGGTAAAATGCCTGGAAAAACAGTAGAAAGACTTAAAGAGATTGCTGATGTCAAGGAATATAGTGGAAGTTCTCTGTATGATGCTTCTGACGAAGAATTAATAAAAAAATTCGGAAAAGATGCATTTGAAAAATATGGAAAAGAGCTTGTTTTCTCAAACTTGGAATCACTACCTAAAGAAGATATTATGAGAGATGCTAAAGATGCTGACATTATAATACCTCATCTTACTGTCAAAATTGATGAAGAAATCCTAAATAATACAAAAGCAAAATTAATTGCATGCTATTCTGCCGGCTATGATAATATTGATGTAAACGCAGCAACAAAACACGGAATCTTAGTTGCAAACACTCCAGGAGTTCTGCATGAGACTGTAGCTGACTTTGCATTTGGCTTGATGATAGCTGCTTCAAGAAGGATTGTTCAGGCAGACAAACTCTCAAGAGACGGACATTTTAACACATGGGGTTCTGAATTCTTTTTAGGATTAGAAGTCCATCATAAAACTTTAGGAATTATAGGATTTGGAGATATTGGAGACCAATTAGCAAGAAGAAGCACAGGTTTCTGCATGAAAGTAATAGCTTATGATCCATTCAAATATAAAGATATGAAAGAAGGCAAATATCAGCCACCTGAAAATGTAAAATTAGTTGAAAACCTGGATGAATTATTGGAAAACAGCAACTTCATAATAATCTCCTGTGTATATGTAAAAGAAGGCCCTTACAAAACCCACCATATGATAGGGCAAAAAGAAATAGAAAAGATGAAAAAAAACTGCACACTAATTAACATTGCTCGTGGACCAATTGTAAATGAAAAAGAAATAATCCCTGCATTAAAAGATGGAAGATTAAGATTTTATGCAACTGATGTTTTTGAAGGAGAAATGGATCCAAATTCTCCAAATGTTAGTCCAGAATTAGCAAAACTAAAAAATACAATATTAACACCACATATTGCAAGCGCAACAATTGCTGCTCGTGGTGACGGGTTCTCAAAAAACGGGTTTTCAATTGGTGGTATGGGCTCAAGAGTCTATGAAAACGTTATGAAATTCCTGAATGGCGAGAAACCAGACTTCTTAGTTCGCGAACAAAATTACGAAGAAGTTGTCAAAAACCGCCCACCATAGGTGGGTGTCATGATTTTACCAGTATCATTAATAAGTGGTTTTTGATGCTTGAAATTCCACGAAACAATATGTGGGGTTTTTGAGCACAATTCATTCCACCCATCAAAGATGAGTGGAATTTCATTGTTTAAAGATAAGACAAAATAAAAGCTAAAAAGAGGTATATATGAAGGTTATTATAGCACCTGATTCATTTACTGAGTTTAAATCAGCCAAAGAAATAGGCAATATAATAAGAAAAAGATATAAAAAAGATTCTGTAGTTATTCCAATGGCTGATGGCGGCAAAGGAACTTCTGATTGTTTAATTGAAGCTATAGGCGGAAAAAAAAATTATCTTAATGTTCTGGACCCTTTAGGAAGAAAAATAAAATCACACTATATTCTGCTAAAAGATAAAACTGCTTTTATAGAAATGGCTAATGCTTCTGGAATAGAACTTTTAAAAGGAAAAGAAAAAGATGAAAGAAATCCATTCTTAGCTTCAACTTACGGTACAGGGCAATTAGTGAAAGACGCGTTAAAAAAAAAAAATACAAAAAAAATAATTATAGGTATTGGAGGTAGTGCTACAAACGATGGCGGTGCTGGTTTTTTACAGGCACTAGGAGTCAAGTTCTATGATGATAAAGGAGAAATCAAAGAAGAAAAAAACAAAGGTTATGGCAACTCTATACTAAAAAAAATAAAAAAAATAGATGAAAAAGCTTTAAAGAAGTACAAAAAAATAAAATTTGTTTTGGCGTGCGATGTTAACAATATATTACTGGGAAAAAACGGAGCATCTGCTGTCTACGGACCTCAAAAAGGAGCTTCAAAGAATGATATTAAAAAATTAGATCAAAATCTGAAACATTATGCAGACATAGTTGAAAAAAGAAAAAAGAAAAAAATAAGAAATATTAAAGGAACAGGAGCTGCAGGTGGCTTGCCTTTTAGCTTAATAGCATTCCTTAACGCAAAACTTGAAAGGGGGGTTGATATTGTAGCAAAACAAGTTAATCTGGAAAAACACATTAAAAACGCAGATTTAGTAATAACAGGTGAAGGTAAAATCGACAAGCAGAGCTTTATGGGCAAGACAATACAAGGTGTAGCTGAAATCGCAAAAAAACATAAAGTCCCTGTTATAGCTATAGGAGGTTGTGTTATAAACAATTTCAACAAAAACACAGCAAAAAGATATTTTAAGAAAATAATTGATTCATCTGGAGGTAAAAGATTAACTAAATCTGAAATAAAGAAATACGGAGTAAAGAATATTATCAATGCTACTAAGGAAATAGAGGATTATTTAATAGAGCATAGAAAAGTTTAAATAGAATATATCTTGAGAATTAATCAAGGGGGGATAAATATGGCAAATATATCAGATAGAACTCAAAATTTAGGCACAGAAAACGCTTTTGTTGTTCTTGCAGAAGTCAATAAAAAAATAGCAGAAGGTAATGAAATTGTAAGTTTCTGTATTGGACAACCTGATTTCGACACACCTGAAAATATAAAACAAGCTGCAATCAAAGCTATTGAAGGAGGGAAAACAGGATATACAGCAGCACCAGGTATTCCTGAAGTTAGAGAAGCTATTGCAAAATATTTTTCTGATACAAGAAAAGTAAAAGTTGATTCAGAAGATGTTGTTATGGGTAATGGTGCAAAGCCATTCATAAACTATACAGTTCTTGCAACAACAGACTATGGAAAAGGAGACGAAGTCATATATCCAAATCCAGGATTTCCAATCTATGAATCTAGTGTAATTGCAAATGGCGCTAAGCCAGTTCCTTTGCCATTAGTAGAGAGAAAAAACTTCAGCTTCGATGTTGAAGATTTAAAAAAATTAGTAAGCAATAAAACAAAATTATTGATTTTAAACTATCCTCAGAACCCAACAGGAGGTATGCTTACAGAAGATGATATGAAAGCTGTAAGAGACCTTGCTTTAGAGCATGACTTCTGGGTATATGCAGATGAAGTGTATTCAAGATTAGTTTATGATGGAGAGTTCAAAAGCATTGCTGCACTACCAGATATGTATGAAAGAACAATAATCTCTGATGGTTTAAGCAAAACATATGCAATGACTGGTTGGAGAATAGGCTATGTTGCAAATAAGAAATTAGCTCCATTCTTTTCTCAATGGATGATAAACACAGACAGTTGTCCTGTGCATTTTAACCAATATGCTACAATTGAAGCTTTATCAGGGTCACAGGAAAAAGCAGATGAAATGTACAATGAATTTAAAGAAAGAAGAGAATTAGTAGTTAACTTACTGAATGATATCAAAGGAGTTAAATGCTTAACTCCTGGTGGAGCATTCTATGTTTATCCAAATGTTACAGAAGCATGTAAAAAATTAGGGCTAAAAACATCAGAAGACCTAAGAAAGCTGTTGTTAGACAAAGGAGTAGCAGTTCTGGCAGATATACACTTTGGAAAAAAAGACAAAAATGAAACTAATGAATACATAAGATTAAGTTATGCTACTTCAAAAGAAAATATAAAAAAAGGGGTTGAGATTATTAAGAAAGTGATAGAGGGTTAAAAATGATTATTGATAAAAACAACAAAGAAATAAAATATTCTGTTGAAGAATTAAAAGAAAAAGCAAATTTGATGAGAGGTTATAATTTAATCTCATTAAGAGCAGCTGGCTCTGGTCATTCTGGAGGAACTTTATCTATTATGGATATAGCTGCAGCTTTATACTTAAGCAAGCTTAATCATAAACCTAGTGATCCAAACTGGGCTGACAGAGACAGAGTATTCTGGTCTGCAGGACATAAAGCTCCTGCTTTATACATAAGTTTAGGTATTTCAGAATATTTTGATATTGAAGAAACAGTATTGCTAAGAAAATTATATTCAAAATTCCAGGGTCATCCTCACTGGCTAAAACTGCCTGGAATCGAAGCTTCAACTGGCTCTTTAGGACAAGGTCTGAGCATAGCTGTAGGTAGTGCTTTAGCAGGAAAACTGGACAAAAAAAGCTACAAAGTTTATTGTATTATGGGTGATGGTGAGCAGCAGGAAGGTCAGATATGGGAGGCTGTAATGGAAGCTGCACATTATAAATTAAATAATTTAGTTGGCATTCTTGACAAAAACAGATTACAGATAGATGGTTGGGTTAAAGATGTTATGAATGTCTATCCATTAGCTGAAAAATACAATGCATTTGGATGGCATGTTATTGAAACTGATGGTCATGATATACAGAAAATATTAGATGCTTTTGAAGAAGCTGATAAAATAAAAGACAAGCCAACTGTTATTATTGCAGAAACTGTCAAAGGAAAAGGAGTTTCTTTTATGGAGAATGAAGCTGGATGGCATGGCAAAACCCCAGACCAAGACCAATTAATGCAAGCACTAAAAGAACTTAAGTTAGAAGGTAAATTACCAGTTGACAAACTTTTGAAAAAAGCAGAAGATTACCAGAAAAAAACAGATAAAATATTAGCTAAGAAAATGCCTAAGTTCAAAAAAGATTACTGGTGGAATGTTCAGGATAAAATGAAAGTAGAGATGGATCCAACAAGAAAAGGTTTTGGAAAGTGCTTGTGTAATAAAGGTAAAGATGAAAGAGTTGTCTGCTTAGGTGCTGATATTTCTGATTCTATAACTATAAGTGAATTTTATAAAGGATGTCCTGACAGAAAAACAAGATTTTTAAGCATGGGTATAGCAGAGCAGTCTGGAACAGCTGTTGCTGGTGGCTTGGCAAAAGAAAACAAAATATCTGTTTTCGGAAGCTATGCTGTTTTTTCAGCTGGCAGGAATCTAGATCAGATCAGAACAACTGTCTGTTATGGTGAACTTAATGCTAAGATAGTAGGAGCTCATGGTGGTGTTTCTGTCGGACCAGACGGAGCAACACACCAGGCTTTAGAGGATTTGTTCCAGATTTGTGGATTGCCAAATATGAATGTTTTTGTTCCATGTGATTCAATAGAAACATGCAAGGCAACTGATTATATGCTGTTCAATATTAAGGGTCCTTGTTATATAAGGTTTGCTCGTGAAGCAACTCCAATTGTAACTACAGACTCCACACCATATAAGTTTGGAACTGCAAACATTATTAAGTATAGTGGAGAAAAAGAAAATTTCATAGATGCTTTTGAAACAACATTATCTACTGATTACAAAAGTGAGAAAGAAGATGTTGCTATTGTTGCATGCGGTCCAATGGTTCCTGAAGCAATGAGAGCTGCTTGGATTCTAAAAGAAGATTTTGGTATTGAAAGCAGAGTTATTAATATGCACACAATGAAACCTTTAGATGAAAAAGCAATAGTCAATGCATCTAAAGATTGTAAAGTTATTGTAACAGCAGAAGAACACCAGATAGGTGCATTAGGCAATATAGTTGCTGCAATTATTCTTGAATCTGGCAATTCAGTTAAATTCGGAAGAATAGGGGTTAAAGACAGATTTGGTGAATCAGGCCAGTCATGGGAGTTAATTAAAGAATTTGAAGTTTCTGCAGAGCATATAGCTCAGATGGTTAAGAAGTTGATGGATAAGAAATAATTTATTATGATTCAATCTAACGGGCTTTTAATTCTCGCAATATATCTGTTTGAAACTTTAGTGTAAATCATTGTTGTCTGTAAGTTAGCATGGCCTAGTAAATCCTTAATATATCTTATGTCCACACCCCTTTCCAAAAGATGTGTTGCAAAACTATGCCTTAAAGTGTGGGGTGTTGTTTTCTTTTTTATTCCCGCTTTTTGAGCTGCTTTTTTAACTACAACTTCTATCGTTCTTAAAGAATATTTTTTATTTTTATTATTCTTGAAAACTAATCCTCTCTTTTCTAAGTCTAATTTTAATAAATTCTTCTTTACTTTTGGAGATAACATAACAATTCTGTCTTTATTGCCTTTAGCAAGCTTAATATGTATTATATTTCTGTCAAAATCAATATCATTCCATTTTAGATTTATTATTTCACTTGCCCTTAATCCTGAGGAATACATGAGTATAATCATTGTTCTATAAGTAAATCTCTTAGTAGAAACAATCATCCTCTCAATCTCTTTTTTTGAAAGAATAACATGAAGTTTCTTATCTCTTTTTACATTTGGTGTTTTCTCAATAATCTCGTTTATTGACTTATCCTGCTTAGCTTTGATACTTAAATAAAATTTTACAGCAAAACCAGCAACTCTTATAGTTTCCTTACTTTTTCCTTCATTGATTAGTTTAAGCAAAAATTTTTTTGGATCTAGTTTAGAATCAAAAAATTTCTTAACATGATACACGTACGCATTAATAGTCTTCTTAGAATACCCCCTTAATTTCAACTCATCAATCAATTTATTTTTCCAGTTAGTCATTATTCAACCCCCATTTACCATAATAAAGCCAAAAATAGACTAATAACATATATAAATACTTCGCTTTTCAATAAATTAACACCATTAAACGCAATATAACTGCGTTTAATAGGTGTTGCGGCGAAATTTCCAATTTTCCTCGACGAGGAAACCTGAT
>CAZSMA010000013.1:0-21658 GCA_964608065.1 uncultured Methanosarcinales archaeon | reverse complement strand
ACATAGAAAACTTTAAAAGCATTCATTAAATCTAATAACACAATATGAAAGCAGTAGGATTATTTTCTGGTGGTTTAGACTCAGCTTTAGCTATAAAAATAGTGCAAGACCAAGGCATAGAAGTAATTGCATTAAACTTTGTCAGCCCATTCTGTACTTGTGTTGGAGAAGGGTGCTCTATAGCTGGTTTAGCTAAAAAACTTAATGTTCCTATCAAATTAATGAACAAAGGAAAAGACTATTTGAAAATAATACGGCATCCGAAACATGGTTATGGAAAAAATATTAATCCTTGTATTGATTGTAAAATATATATCATGAAAAAAGCAAAGAAATATGCAAAAGAGATTGGAGCAAAATTTGTTTTCACAGGTGAAGTTTTAGGCCAAAGACCAATGTCCCAACATTATAAAACATTGATGCTGATAGAAAAAGAAAGCGGATTAAAAGGAAAATTAGTAAGACCCCTTTGTGCAGGATTGCTGCCTGAAACAGAAGCAGAAAAACATGGATGGATTGACAGAAAAAAAACATTAAAATTTGAAGGAAGAAGAAGAACTCCACAGCTTGATTTAGCCAAAAAATACAAAATAGATGGTTTTATGTGCGGAGGTTCTGGCTGCAGGCTAACAGACAGGGAATATGCAAAAAAAATGAGGGATCTATTAGACACAAAAAAAAAAGTAAGCATTAATGACATCAAATTATTAAACTTAGGCAGGCACTTTAGAATAAAAAAAAATAAAATAATTGTAGGAAGAAACGAAAAAGAAAACAAAGCACTATTAAAATTAAAACAAAAATCAGATATTGTGCTTGAAGTAAAAGACTATGTTGGCCCAACAACAATATTAAAAGGTAAGCCGGAAAAAAAAGGCCTTGAATTAGCTGCTTCATTAACAGCAAGATATTCTGATGCAAAAGAAAATAAAGTCATAGTTAAATACGGAAAAGGAAAATTAAATAAACAAGTTGTTGTTAACCAGCTCAAAGATAAAGAGATATAGAAGTTAAGAATTTAAAAATTAATTCTCCATGGTTTTAGCACTCTTCTTAATGTTTCTTCACATTGCATATAAGATAAAAATATTCCATAGTTAGTTATTGGCACGCCTATTGCTTCTAGATCATACAACCTTGCTTTTAGTTTTTGTGAATCAATCATACAGCCCCCGCAGTGGATTATCAATTTATATTCAGAAAGTTTTTCATTGTCCTTAAATTCTCTGCCAAAATTATGATCAACTATTACACCAGGATAATTCTTTTTTATATATCTAGGTATCTGAACAGTCCCAATATCTTCTTCTATACGTGAATGGTTGCAAGCTTCTGCAATTAAAATTTTGTCTCCTCGTCTTAAACCCTTTAACGCTTTAATGCCATCTACAAATAATTTTAATTTACCTTTGCTCATGTAATTAATCATCATAATGGAGAATGTCGTAAGTCCATACTCCTTAGGAGTCCACTTATCAATAACATCCATTGCCTGTGAATCTGTTATAATACATTTAATCTTTTTTATTTTCAAACCTTTAAGCACATTTAGATATCTTTTTTTCTCAGTTTCAAAGTTTTTACTTCTTGCTATGCTTAAATCCATCCTATAAGAAATAGGAAACGCAAAATTTCTTGTAATAAATTCCTCAGCCATTGCCTGTGGCCTTAAATATCTTCCAGGCGGAGTTTCTGCATCCATTGGAATATTTAACAGATAGTATTCATCACGCTCAACAAAAGGTAATAATTTTATTTTTTTATTTTTAGATTCAAAATTATCAAGTATAAAGTTTAATAACCTCTGTCTATCATTAATGTTAATTGCTTTAAGCTGTATTTTCTTGTAGAATTGTGAATATTTTAACTTTGATTCAACAGATGTAATATCTGAATTATCTTTAAAGATATTACAAACAATAAAAAGTTGCTTATTATACTCCCTTGCTTTAGAGATTATATAATTCTCTGTTTCAAAATTATTTGTTCTCGGATCAATTATAAGTAATATTAAATCACATTCTTTTAAGTCATTTAGTGCTTTCTTTCTTTTCTTATTACCTAATCTCCCTTTTTCATCCATCCCAGCAGTATCAAACAACTTAACTGGCCCCACCCCATGTATCTCACATAAAGTTATCTTTGAATCAGCTGTAGTACCTGGCTTAGAATCAACAATTGAACATTCCTGCTGTGTCAAGAGGTTCATCAAACTACTTTTGCCTGAGTTGACTTTTCCAAAAATTCCAATATTATCTCGCTCAATCATTTTCTTATGGTATCTCCATAGCTTTTTCCAATAGTTCTTCCAACTGATTGAACAACCCCTTTAACACAATTAGCACAATCATATGGGTTTTCATAAATACAAACTTTATTGGGATACAACTGATAAAACTCCCTGTATCTTTTCGGAGTTATATTTGGCATAAGAAGATTAGCCCCTGCTTGCAAAGCAAGTTCCCTCCCATTTAACTTATTTAAAGTCTGTAAAGCAGTTGTTGCAGAAATAAATATATCTTTACAAACTATTCTTGTAACAGCAATCATCTTTAAACTCATTTCAAATTTACCGTCTAAATTGCCAGCAAGGGGTGTATTAGGATGGCAAATAAAAGGACCCATACCAGCCATATTAATGTTTAATTTATTGTAAAACAAGACATCTTCTACTAAATCCTTTATTTTTTGTCCAGGCAAACCAATCATAGGACCAGTTCCAACTTGATAACCAATTTTCTTTAATTTTTTTATTAACTCTATTCTTTCCTCAAAATTATTTTTTGTTAAAGAAGATTTTGGGTGTAATTTCTTAAACAATTCTTTGTTTGACGTCTCAAACCTTATCAAACACCTTCTTGCTCCTGCTTCATAAAATTTTTTATATTCAGCAATATCCCTTTCACCAATACTTAGGGCAATTCTACAATCACATTTTTTTAAAATGTTTTTTATAATTTCTTCCATAATTTCTATTGTATAAAAATCATCCTCTCCTGACTGAAGAAGAACTGTCTTAAAACCAAGATTCTTTACAGCATTTTCTGCAATTTTTACTATTTCTTGTGGTTTAATTCTGTATCTCTTTAATTTTAAATTTGATCTTCTTATTCCGCAATATAAACAATCATTTTTGCAGTAGTTGGAGAATTCAAGAATGCCTCTTATATGAATATCATCACCAATATATTTTTTTCTTATTTCATCAGCTTTTTTAAATAATTTGTTCAACTCATCTTTTTTTCCTAATCCTAATAAAAAAATAATATTCTTTTTAGTAAGTTCTTTATTCAAAATATAATCAAGTTCAGAAATATAAGTCTCTTTTACCATTTTTAATTCTCTTTAATTTCTTATAAAATTCTCCTTTAATTTTTTTATTCTTTATTTTTTTCATTTCTTTCTCGATTAAATCCCCCCCAATTCTTTTTGCTTCTTCATCAGCATAGTCTCCAAGATATTCCTGTAATGTCAGCAAAGCATTCGGCTGACAGTAATTTTGTATTAAGCCTGGTTTTGCTAAATCCATAAAATCCTTGCCTGTTCTTCCAATCCTATAACACGCAGTACAAAAAGAGGGGATAAAGCCATGTTTCATCATATCCTTAATCACCACTTTAGTTGATCTTGTATCACTTAAAGCAAACTGTTCTTCATTTTCAGGATTAATTTTTGATTCTTTATAACCCCCAGGATTTGTTTTTGAACCAGCAGAAATTTGGCTTACACCTAAATAAAATAATTCTCTCCTAATTTTAGGAGATTCTCTTGTTGATAAAATCATTCCAGTATAAGGTACAGAACATCTTATAACAGCTACTAATTTTTTGAAATCTTCATCAGAAACAGGACAAGGAATGTTGTTTGCTACTGGTGCATTTTGTGCAGGCTCTATTCTTGGTATAGAGATTGTGTGTGGTCCTGTACCAAATGTTTTATCCAAATGTTGTGCGTGCATTAATAAAGCTAAGACCTCAAATTTATAGTCATAAAGGCCAAATAAAACACCAATACCAACATCATCTATTCCGGCTTTCTGTGCCCTATCCATCGTTTCTAACCTCCAGTAATAGTCCTTTTTTTTTCCAGAGGGGTGCATTTTTTCATAAGTTTCCTTGTGATATGTTTCCTGAAACATTGTAAAAGTCCCGATCTTTGCTTCTTTTAGTTTCCTAAATTGTTCCATACTTAACGGCGGAATTTCAACATTAATCCTTCTAATTTCCCCTCTTGGTTTAGTAATAACAGAATAAGCAGTCTTTATAGCTCTTAAAAAATCATCAAAACTGTATTCTTTAAAAGCCTCACCCATTAACATTAATATTCTTTTGTGACCTTGTTTTTCTAAAAACTCAACCTCCTGCCTAATTTCATCTTCTGTTAATATTTTTCTTTTCATATATTTATTGCTTCTCCTAAACCCGCAATACAAACAATCATTAGAACAATAGTTTGAAACATAAAGTGGCGCAAATAACACAAGTCTGTTGCCGTATATTGCATTTTTAATTTTAAATGCAGTAGTAAAAAGCTCTTCCATCAGAGCCTTATTTTTAGAATCTATACTCAATAAAGATGAGGTATCGTCTAAATCCAGCCCTTTTAGTTTCAGACTTTTTTTTAAGATCCTCCTTATTTTCTCATTAGGGGGGTTTATATTTTCTTTCAGTGCTTTGTTTATTCTTTCTTCATCAATTATGTTCATATTTTAAACTTATTTTCTTATTTATAAAAAATTTCCGTTAAATATTTAAACCAATCATTATTCTATTAATATAAAATGGAACTAAAACTAACAAAAAACGAAAAATTTGTTCTAAAAGGGCTTATTGATAATGGAAGGGCTAGTGATAGTTCTATTGCTAAGAAGCTTAAGGTTTCTGTACAAGCTGTTAGAAAAATAAGAAAAAAATTTGAGAATAACGGAATTATTAAAAGATACACTACAATAATAGATTATGAAAAAATTGGAATAAAGGCATTTGCAATAGTTCAGCTAAAAATAACTGAGAAAGGCTTAAAGACAAAAATGGACTTATTTGACAGCCCAAATATTATTGGCTCTTTTAGATTGCCGGAAACCAACATAACTAATATCTTTATTGCTGGCTTTAAATCTTTGGAAGAGCTTGATAATTATTTTGCAACAATAAAGAAAAAATACTCTGGTCTTATTGAAATACAAAAGATGAACATTTTCTCAGATGTAGGTTTAATGAAAAACTCACCCATAGAGTTACTAAAGAAAAGGATTGAAGAGCTGTAAAAACAAAATTTTATATATAAGCTAAAAACTACAAACTAAAAATGGACAATAAAAAATTAGGAATAATAATGGTTGTTTTTTGTATATTTATTGCTGTAATTTTTTTTAGTTTTAAAAATCAACTTAAAGATATGAATGAGTCTAGTTGCACATGTGAAGAAATGCAAGATGGAGGTGTGTGTTCTGCTGAACAAAATAATTATGGAACTATAGACTTTGTCGCTTTAGGTATCATATTCTCAATGCTTGCTTTAGGATTTTATTTAATATTCTTTGAGAAAAGTCAGAAAGAGATAATACAAACTTTAGAAAACCACAAGAAGATTCAGACAGAAGATGAAAAATTTGATATCATGACTAAAGCTATGGATGAATATGAGAAAAAAGTTTTGAAAGCTATAAGGGAACAGGATGGAGTTACTCAGTCAACATTAAGGTATAGAACAGACCTATCAAAATCAAAACTCAGCTCAATTTTATCTGATTTCGAGAGTAAAGGACTTATAAAAAGGGTTCCAAAAGGAAAAACTATGGAAATTTACCTGAAATAAAGCCAAATAAGGCTTTAAGAACGGTAAAGAACATAAAGAGGCTTCTAATAGTAAAAATAGGTTGTATTAAAGCAACGGTTTCATAGCTAAATTATATATCAATAAGCATATTTCCAATTGTTATATTGGTGATGTTCATGAAAAAAATGAAATTCAATGTGGATGGAATGCGCTGTACAAGCTGTGAGATGTTGATTAATGATTCTTTAAAAGAAATTGGTGTAAAGAAATCTAAAGTAAATCACAAGAAAGGGTTGGTAATTGCAGTTTTTGATGATTCAAAATTAAAAGAGGATGAGATAGTAAAATTAATTGAAAAGGAAGGATACAAGGTGAAACAATGATAGAAAATATTAAGACAAAAGGAATGCATTGTCCTAGTTGTGAAAAAATTATTGAAAACGCTGCTTTAAGTGTTGATGGTGTTAAATCAACAAAATCTAATTTTGCAAGTGAAGAAACAGAGATTGAGTTTGATGAAAATATAACTAATTTAGATAAGATAAGCAATGCAATAAAGAAAAAAGGTTATGAGTGTGTTTGTGAGAAAGAAGAGGTTAATGAAAAAGAAGTAAGGTCAGAGGATATACAAGATGAAAATTATTATAGTTTTTCTTTACCTAAGATAAATTCAAAATATATGATGATAGCAGGGTCTATTCTATTTTTATTAGGGCTGTTCTGGATAATAAAATATTCATTCAGTTTCAATTTCCCAACAATCACACCAGGAATGGGCCTTGCTGTAATTTTTATAGTTGGATTATTAACAAGTTTTCATTGTATTGGAATGTGTGGTGGTTTTGTTTTGTCATACACTACAAAAGAAGCTATGAATAAAGAACAAAACAAGAAATCAAAGTTTATATCTCATCTGAAATATGGCAGTGGAAAAACAATAACTTATGTTATTTTAGGAGCGTTGTTTGGATTACTAGGAAGCTTTGTTACATTCACACCAAAATTTAAAGGTATTGCGGGATTAGTTGCTGGAGCTTTCTTGGTAATATATGGATTAAATATGATCAATGCATTTCCATGGCTAAGGAAATTACAGTATAGGGGACCAAAGTTCTTGAGCAAAATAAATGCTAGTGCTGTTAAAGGAAACAAAGGGCCTTTTACAATCGGTTTATTGAATGGGTTAATGATTGCATGCGGTCCGTTGCAGGCAATGCTTATATTTGCTGCAGGTACTGGAAGTATGTTGCAGGGAGCATTATCTATGCTTGTTTTTGGATTAGGAACATTGCCTTTAATGCTTGGGTTTGGCTCAATAGCTACAGTTATTAGCTCTAAATTCACTAAAAAAATATTAAAGGTTTCTGCAGTGATTATTATTATAATGGGTGGTGTTATGATAAACAGAGGTCTTACTTTAACTGGGACAGGATATGATGTTAACACACTTCTAGCTTCAGTTTCTGCAAAAGATGACAGTATTACTGGTGCAGCTGCAGGTGTTGACACTATTTTAAAAGATGGCTACCAGGAAATAAGAATGGAAGTCAACAGATATGGCTGGGAACCTGATAAGTTTATCTTAAAAAAAGGTGTTCCTGTCAAATGGATTATAGATGGAAAACATATTAATGGATGTAATAATGCTATACAGGTTCCAAAATTAGGTTTGAATTTTGATATAGAATATGGTGAACAGATAATAGAGTTTACTCCAACAGAATCTGGAACTATTTCATGGAGCTGCTGGATGGGAATGATACCAGGTGTTTTTATTGTTAAAGATGATCTTGATTTAAGCAATCAACAGGAAATACAAAAAGAGCTTGATGCTGTTCCAGAACGACAGAGAGGAAGCTGTGGTGGAAGTTGCGGAAGCAGTACTTGCGGAGCTGCAAAAGGCGGAAGCTGTGGTTGTGGAGGAGGTAGATGATGAAATGTGTTTCAAAATTCAGTGATATAACATATGGAAGTGACCTATTCTGTAATACATGCGGTATGGATATTGGATTAAATCCAATAAGGGTGCGTCATAAGGATACTATTAGATTATATTGTTGTGATGAGTGTGTACAAAAATAAAAATGAAGAAGGAAATATTAATAAGATGTTTAATGTTAGTATCCATATCTTTATCAGGATGTGAAATATAAGCTATAAAATGGAAAAATCAATAATAGATATAGGAGGTATGCACTGTGCTGCATGTTCTCAAAGGATTGAGAAAGCATTGAACAAATCTGAAGGTGTAACTGAAGCTAATGTTAATCTTGCTACTGAGAAAGCTACTGTAAAGTTTGATGAGAAAATAGTTGATGAAAAAGGAATAAGAAAAATAATTAAAGATACTGGATACAATCCAAAGGATATTGGAGATGAAAAAGAAAGCAAATTAGATGAAGATATTAAAAATTTAAAAACAGCATCAAGGAAGATGTGGGCTGCATGGTATTTCACTATACCTATCATTGTATTGATGATTCCTGATATGCTTTTTGGAATAATGCTTATTCCTGGAATATGGTTCCATGTTTCTTTTTTGATATTAGCATTTCCTGTTATTTTTATAACAGGAGCTACTACTTTAAAATCTGCGTTTAATTCTGTTATGCATAAAAGCGCTAATATGGATGTTTTGATTGCAATGGGTACTTTAGCTGCTTTTCTTATAGGAATAGCCAGATTTTTCTTGCCTGTAGCAAACTATGCAGGAGTTGCTGCTATGATCATGGCAATACACCTGACTGGAAGGTATATTGAAACTAAAGCAAAAGGAAGAGCTTCTCAGGCAATAAAGAAATTGTTGCAGTTAGGTGCAAAGACTGCAAAAGTTATAAGGAATAAAAAAGAAATTGAAGTTCCTGTCAGTGAAGTTATAATTAATGATGTTATGATTGTAAGGCCTGGTGAAAAAATACCAACAGATGGTGTTGTTGTTGATGGAAACAGTGCTGTTGATGAAAGCATGGCAACAGGTGAATCTATTCCTGTGAAAAAGAAAAAGGGGGATGAAGTTATTGGAGCTACTATCAACCAAAGAGGTATGTTGAGGATAAAGGCAACTAAGATTGGTAAAGATACTTTCTTAAGCCAGGTTATCAAGATGGTTGAGGAAGCACAAGGAACAAAAGTGCCTATACAGGTTTTTGCTGATAAAGTAACTTCAATATTTGTTCCAGTTGTTATAGGCATTTCAATATTGACTTTTATATCCTGGATGATATTTCCAGGATTCTTTAAATCCATTATTATATGGGCACAGTCATTTTTGCCATGGATCAATCCTGACTTAAGCATTTTCTCATTAGCATTGTTTGCAACTATTGCTGTATTGGTTATTGCATGCCCTTGTTCTTTAGGGTTAGCTACACCAACTGCTTTGATGGTTGGCTCTGGAAAAGGGGCAGAAAATGGAATATTGATAAGGCAAGGCAGTGCTATCCAGTTAATGAAAAATGCTAAGACTATTGTTTTTGATAAAACAGGAACAATAACTAAAGGAAAGCCTGAAGTAACTGATATTATAACTGCAAACAAATTTACAAATAAACAATTAATGACATTAGCAGCAAGTGTTGAGCATGCTTCTGAGCACCCATTAGCGCAGGCAATAGTTGACAAATCAAAATCAATGAAATTAAAACTGAAGAAAGCAAAAAACTTTATGTCTGTTACTGGAAAAGGTGTTAAAGCTAAAGTTGATGGGAAACAAGTTTTGATTGGAAACAGATTATTGAAAGATAGTAATATTAATTATTCAGATCTTCAAAAAGAACTAGAAAGATTAGAAAATGAGGCAAAAACTGCTATTATAGTTGCAATTGATAAAAAGCCTGCTGGAATCATTGCAATTGCTGATGCAATAAAAGATGATTCTGCTAAAGCAATCAAAGAATTGAATAAAATGGGCTTTGAAACTGTAATGATAACAGGAGATAATAAGAGAACTGCTAATGCAATAGCAAAAAAGGTTGGAATTAAGAAGGTTTTAGCAGAGGTTTTGCCTGATGGAAAAGTAGATGAAGTTAAAAGGCTGCAAAAAGAAGGGATAGTAGCTATGGTTGGTGATGGTATTAATGATGCTCCTGCTTTGACACAAGCAGAAATCGGAATTGCTATTGGAACTGGAACAGATATTGCAATAGAAAGCTCTGATATAACTTTAGTGAGCGGCAATCTATCTGCAGTTGTTTCTGCTGTAAGATTATCACAAGCTACATTCAGGAAAATAAAACAGAATTTGTTCTGGGCATTCTTCTATAATATAGTAGCAATACCAATTGCTATGCTTGGATTATTGCATCCAGCAATAGCAGAAGCTGCAATGGCATTCAGCTCAATTACTGTTGTAACAAACGCTAATTTATTGAGAAGAATCAAGATTTAAAAGGAAAAGCTTTAAACAAGAGAGATGCATAGCATTTCTAAGTAGAAAGCTCTTGGAAACCTAAGTTTCCAAAAGCTTTATATAATAGGGATTATTCCTAAACTTACCAATTGGGGGTGAATATATTGACTGAAGAACATAAAACAGAGCATAGCTCTAAAGAACAACATAAACCTCCTCATAAAGAAGAACATAAAACAGAGGTTAAAAATATGGAAGATCATAAAAAAGAAGATAAACATGAACATCATAAAACAGAGCATAAGCATGTTGAACATAAACATGAAGTACATAAAAAGATTAAAGTAAAAAAAACAGATATGTGGAAAATACTTACTTTAATATTAGGTGTGTTATTTATAGTATCTATTTTTACAAACGGATTTTCTGGAAAATCAACAAGTTCTGGTGCTGTTGATAAAGACAAAGCAGCTAATGATGCTGTTGAATATATCAACACTTATTTAATGCAAGGGGCTGGTTCTGCGGAATTAAAAGAGGTTAAAGAAGAAGGCAACTTGTATGTTGTGAAAATGAGCATAAATGGACAGGAGTATGATTCATATATAACAAATGATGGAAAATATCTATTTCCACAAGGTATTGATGTTTCAAAAACACCAGAAGTTCCTGAAACTCCAACACAACCTGTAGTAGAAGTTACAGAGAAGAAGGATGTGCCAGATGTAGAGGTTTTTGTTATGAGCCATTGTCCGTATGGTACACAGATGGAAAAAGGAATCATACCTGTAATGGAAACTTTAGGTGACAAAGCTAATATTCAGATTAAGTTTGTAAACTATGCAATGCATGGTGAAAAAGAAGTATTAGAGCAATTAAACCAGTACTGTATAGATAAAGAGCAAAATGACAAGTTTTTACCTTACTTAAAGTGCTTCTTAAAAGAAGGTAAAGGAGATGAATGTTTAACAGAAGTTGGTGTTGATACAGCAGCATTAGAAACATGTAAAGCAGCAGCAGATGAAGAGTTTGCAATTATGGAAAACTTAGAAGACAAAGAAAAGTGGTCTGGAGGCAGATTCCCACCATTTTTGATACATGACGCAGAAAACAAAGAGTATGGTATATCTGGATCTCCTTCATTAGCAATTAATGGGCAGAACGTGAATAGTGGAAGAGATTCAGCATCTTTATTAAAAACAATCTGCGGAGCTTTTAACGAAGCGCCTGAAGAGTGTGACACTGTGTTAAGTTCGGCAAGTCCAAGTCCTGGATTTGGTTTTGAAACAACAGGATCATCTACAAACGCCCAGTGTTAAATCATATTTTTTTTTTTTTTTATTTTTAATTTCTATGAAATATGAAAACAAAAATTTTAATCATAATGTTTGTAATGTTTTTGATTATGCTTATTTCTGTTAGTGCTCAGGATAATATTAAGATGTATTTTTTTTATGGAGATGGTTGTCCTCATTGTGCTACAGAAAAAAAATTTCTTGATAAATTAGAGCAGAAATATCCTCAGTTAGAAGTTATAAAGTATGAAACATACTATAATAAAGAGAATGCTGATTTATTTGTTAAATTAAGTGAAGCTTGCAATACAAAAGCAATGGGTGTTCCAACTACTTTTATAGGTGAAGAGGCAATTGTTGGCTTTGATAATGATGAGGGCATAGGTTTAAGGATTGAGAATGCAGTTAGGAGGTGTATTGCAAATGGCTGCGATGATCCAATGCATATGCTTATTGGACATGAACCAAGTTGTGAGCCTGAAGAAGAGGAAAATAACGGAATAATAGATGTTCCTGTTATTGGAAACGTTGATGCAAAAAAGATTTCATTACCATTTTTTACAGTTGTAATAGGCTTTTTAGATGGATTTAACCCATGCGCAATATGGGTTTTATGTTTCTTGCTTACTTTATTGATGCATGCAAAATCAAGGAAGAAGATATTTTTGATTGGAGGCATATTTGTTTTTGCTTCTGGATTAGTTTATTTTATTTTTATGGCTGCTTGGCTTAATTTCTTCCTTTTAGTAGGTTATGTAAATATTTTAAGGATAATAATTGCTGTAGTTGCAGTTGTTATGGGTCTTATCAATATGAAAGACTTCTTTTTTTTTAAAAAAGGTCTTTCTTTAACAATACCTGAAAAAGCAAAGTCAAAGCTATTCAAGAAGATGAGAAGCTTAGTTTATGCACAGGCACTTCCAGCTATGATTTTAGGAACAATTGTTTTAGCTTTTACTGCAAATACTTTTGAATTATTGTGTACTGCAGGGTTTCCAGCAATTTATACAAGAATATTGACATTAAATAATTTATCCTCTTTTGCTTATTATGGTTATTTAGTTCTGTATAACTTAGTATATGTAATACCCTTGGCAGTTGTTGTAGGAATATTTGGATACACAAGGAGTGCTCATAAGTTTACTGAGAAGCAGGGAAGGATTTTGAAGTTAGTTGGCGGATTGTTGATGCTTGCATTAGGATTGATTTTGTTGTTGAAGCCTGCTTTGCTTTCGTTTGGTTAAATCAAAAATATTAAATAGTTCTGTTCTTCATTTATTCTAAAATGTTTTTTAACAATATAAATCCTGTATTATTGAATGTGGGGCCTTTTGAAATAAGGTATTATGGGATTATATTTGTCTTAGGTTTTATTATTGCTTATTTTCTGATATATAAAATAGCTAAAGAAAAGAAATTAGGGTTAAAGAAGGATGATGTTGCAGACCTGCTTTTCTATTTAATTATTGGAGTTATAGTTGGTGCAAGGTTATTCCTGGTTTTGTTTTATGACCCTATGTATTATTTAGCAAATCCTTTGGAGATATTTGCTATCTGGAATGGCGGCTTAAGTTTTCATGGTGGTTTGGTTGGAGCTGTAATAGCTGGATTTTTGTTTGCTAGGAAGAAGAAACTAAATTTCTATGATTTAGCAGATATGGTTGTTATTCCTTTAGCTATAGGATTGTGTTTTGGAAGGATTGCTAATTTTTTGAATAGTGAGTTGGTTGGAAGAGTTACTAATTTACCATGGGGTGTGAACTTCAATAATGAGGTTGTTGGAGGGAAATCTGTATTCAGACATCCTTCTCAGATATATGAAAGTTTGAAGAATTTGGTTATGTTCTTTGTATTATGGTTTGTCAGGAATAAACATTTACCTAGGGGATTTATGTTTTGGTTGTTTGTGACTATGTATGGTTTGTTAAGAAGTTTGATGGAATTAGTAAGACAACCAGAAGTTATGGTTGGACCTTTGACAATGGGTCAGATGTTGAGCATTCCTATGTTTATTGTTGGGTTGGTTATGCTATTTAGGTTAAAAAAGTAAAATTTATAAAGAAATTAATTAAAACTATTCTATATGAAGCTATTATTTGAAGCAGAAGACTGTCTTGTTGGAATAGGTATTGGGTTATTGATAGTTGGTTTATCTGGAAAGTATTATACTGTTCCTGAATGGGGTGTGTTGTGGGGTATTGCTTTCTTTTTTTCTTTTATAATGACTATACTTGATGTTATACACACATTTTCAGATATAGGAGGCCATATAGTTATGTTAATGATACTTTTTATTAACAATGCTGCAGATGCGATTATTGAAATAGCATTAGCTGCCAAGTTCTTAGGTTTTGAAATACCTAGAATCTCAGCATTTCTTAATCCCTTCCTTGACAGACCAGAAGTAATGTTAGGGATAGGTATTTTCTTTATAATAAGCAGCGTGTTCTGGTTAATTTATTTTCCTTTTATGCATTAAAATTAAATTAATTTAATGCTTTTCTTTTTCTTTATTCTTTCTACCATAGTTTTGTATGTTGGGTCTTCTTCTTTATCTAAATAAGCACTATACCCTTCATAGAACAAGTCATATACATGTAAGAATTTTTCACTAGGTATTTCTTTAGCCCATTCTTTTTTCATTGGATAAAAATACCAATTAAGATAATGTACAGGTTCTCCTTCTTCATCAAGTTGAGGTTGTATATATTTAATATCAATTTTTTTACAACCCAGTTGTCTATAACGTCTTTCCCTCATAATCAAAAATAAGTCAATCAACTTAGTAGGAATTCTATCTAACATATTTTTAGGGATTTCATTAGGTTTTAGATTAAGCATATATTGTATTTCTTCATCTTTGAAATAATCCTTTAGCAAACTTCTCTTATATAATGGGATACATTTTTTTGAAGATACTTTAACATCCTTAGGAACTAATTTATAATTTTCAATCTCAAAAAAAGCTCCAACTAATTCTTTATAAATCCCAACATCTTTATCGTGAATTGCAGCTTTTCTTGCTGCTTCTATTAACATAGGAAACCCTTCATTCCTAAACTGTTCTTTTACTGCTATAAACCACAATATTGCTATACAATTTTCCTGCTTTTCATCTCCTAAAAAATCCATTAATAAAGAGCCTACAATCTCAGTACCATATTTCAACAAAAACAAATGAAAATTATAATATCCAAAATCCCTTTTTTTATATCTCATTTGCGCTGCTTTTTTATATGTTTCAACTGGATCTAATTCATCAGGTTCAGGAAAATAGACTTGCATAATATCTTTATAAAAATGTTTCATCTGATAATCACTTGGATTCATTATTTCATGTATATTCAACCTAGAAATAATTCTCATCTTTTTCTCATATTTCTCTTTTTCAATATTGCTTAAATGAGTTTGGATAGTTGTAATTAAATCTCTGATATTCAGCTTTAATCTTTTATCTAACTCGGCTTCATCAGTAAACAATCTATATAAGAAAGAATATTCACTAAGCTCTTCTTCAATCTGTCCAGGTGATCGTGATAATAAATGACGGTTCTGTTGCCTATATAATTTTTTTAAATGCCTAAAATTCTCTTTTATATGCTTAAAATATGATTTTAGAGAATTATTCAATTGCCTTCTTCTCTCAATATCTTGATTTGATACCAAAGGTAAGTATAGTTTTCTATATGCCTTATTATCTTCCTTAATCTTATCCAATACCTTAGCAATAATTTCTTTTAACATATCATTAATACTAGGAATTTTCTTAACATATCTTAATGAGTCAGCAACATCCCTGTTACTTTTACCATGCCATAGACTAATTGCATGTCTAAGTTCTGCACTTTTTTCTCTATGCTTCTCAAAGAAGTTATTGATTAAATCCCAGACTTCTTTCAAATCCTTAATAACAGCTAGAAAATCTTCATTCTCTCCGGCTTTTTTTAAAAAATTATAGAATGTAAGCAATCCTTTTTCTATGTTTTTATCTTCACTCCCGGTTTTATCTTCCATAACTTGGATTTAGAATTTAAGATATATAAATTTTTCTGTAATATTAGAACTCACATCCCAAACCCAACTTCCTTATCCTCAATATTCTTTAGAACTTTTTTCAGTAAATCTTCTGTTTTTACACCATAATGGACTTTATTATCCAATGTCCTTACTGCTATTGTTTTGTTTTGCTGTTCTTTTTCTCCAACAATTATTATTAAAGGGATTTTCTTTGATTGAGCTTCTCTTATTTTATAGCCTAAAGATTCTGCTCTGTAATCTCTTTCAACAATTAAATCCTTTTCAAGCTTTTTTGCAATTTCTTCTCCATATTTATCAAAGCTATTTGTAATAGTTAACACACGAGCATGGACTGGAGCTATCCATAATGGGAATTTTCCAGCAAAATGTTCTATTAATATCCCTAAGAATCTTTCTATACTTCCGTAAATAGCTCTGTGAAGCATTACAGGCCTGTGTTTTTTTCCATCTTTAGCCTGATAAGTTAAATCAAATTTCTCTGGCATTGAGAAATCAACCTGGATTGTGCCGCATTGCCAGCTTCTTCCAATTGCATCTTTAATATGATAATCAATCTTAGGGCCATAGAAAGCTCCTTCTCCTTCATTGATCTTGTATTTTAATTTCTTTTTTTCTAATGCTTTTTGTAAAGCAGATTCTGCTTTATCCCACAATTTTTTATCTCCCATAGCTTTTTCTGGCCTTGTTGATAGTTCAATATCATACTTGAAATCAAATGTAGAATAAACTTCATCAACTAATTCTATAAGTTCAATTATTTGGTCCTGCAGTTGTTCTTCTGTGCAGAAAACATGTGCATCATCTTGTGTGAAGACCCTTACTCTGAAAAGTCCTGATAAAACACCAGATAGTTCATGTCTATGTACTAATCCAAATTCTCCTGCCTTTAGAGGCAAGTCTCTGTAAGAGTGTGCTTTTGATTTATAGATTAATAGATTGCCTGGGCAGTTCATTGGCTTTACAGCAAAGTCTTTGTCATCAATTTTAGTAAAATACATATTTTCCTTATAATGATCCCAATGGCCTGACCTCAACCATAAATCCTTGTTTAATATTATTGGAGTTTTATTTTCCTCATAATTTCTCTTTTCTAATTGGAATCTCATAAACTCAGTTAACTTGTTATAGATGTGTGTTCCTTTGTTGTGGAAGAATGGCATTCCAGGAGCTTCTTCGTGTATAGAGAATAGATCTAATTGTTTGCCTAATTTTCTATGGTCTCTTTTTTCTGCTTCTTCCAGTAAATGTAAATATTCTTTTAATTCTGTTTTATCTGGGAATGCTATACCATAAATTCTTGTAAGCATCTTATTATTTGAATCTCCTCTCCAATAAGCTCCTGCTATTTTCATTAATTTGAAAGATTTGATATAAGATGTGTTTGGAACATGTGGGCCTTTACATAAGTTATCAAACTCACCCTGTGAATACATGCTTACATTCTCACCTGGAACAGCGTTAGCCAGTTCAATCTTATAAGGATCTTTTTTGTAAAATTCAAGTGCTTTCTTTTTTGTGATATCTTTTTGAGTAATATCTAATTTTTCATGAACAATTTTTTTCATTTCTTTCTCAATTCTTTTTAAATCATCAGAATGTATATTTTTTATATCATAATCCTGATAATAGCCGTCATCTGTGGCTGTGCCTACACCCAAACCAATATTCTGATTTTTAAATATCCTTAAAACGGCTTGTGTCATAAGGTGGGATGCGCTGTGCCAGAATACTTTTTTACCTTCAGTATCTTTGAATGTTATGACTTTGAATTCAGTGTCTTTGTTTATTTTTGTGCTTAAATCAACAAATCCTTTATCTGTCTTAGCTACTATTGCTTCTTTTTCTTTCTTTAAGTCTTTGACTATCTCTAAAGCTGTTATTCCTTTTTGGTATTCTTTTTGTTTTCCATCAATAGTTACTTTGATTTTTGACATTTTATAGTTCTTAAAATTGCTATCTGTCAAAAACCGCCTTTCAAATATAGGTGGCATGATTTTATTAGCCCCACTTTCAGGCGGTTTTTGATTCTCGGAATTCTACCAATAGTGGATGGTTTTTGAGCACTACTCATTCCATCGATTATAGATTGGTGGAATTCCGTTGTTTAAAAAGTTTGTTGTTTTTAATTTATAGAGCAAGATATATAGAAACAGTCTAATGTGCTTTTACTTCTTCTTTTTCTTTACTGTTTTCTTCTTTTTTCCTTTCTTTTTCTTAGGTTTCTTTATTTTTTTTCTCTTTCTTTTCAGTAATTGCTTTGCTTTGTTAAATATTCCGCTTACTCTTTCAAACTTTTCTTCTTCTCCTAGTATTAAGGGTTCATAGATTAATCCACAGTCTTTGCATATCACCTGTTCTTTGCTTTCGTTGTAAACAACGTTCATACTAGCACATTCAGGACATTCTTTTACTTCGTGTATATCTTTTATTACCATAGTAAAGAAATCAGTTTAAATTGTTTATAAAGTTTATGTTTTTATCCTCTAACAATCTTCTTCAATACACTTTCTTTTCCTTTCCAGACTAAAGCTTCTTTCAGAACTTCTTCTATGCTTTCAACAGGAATGATTTTAACTTTCTTTAATTTATCAGCACCAATAACAATATCTTTAAGATTAGATTTAGGGATAATAACTCTTTTGACTCCAGCTTCAATTGCAGCTTCAATCTTAGCAATAACTCCTCCAATTGGTAATACATCTCCTCTAACAGATAATGATCCAGTCATTGCAGTGTCTTGCCTTACAGGTATTTGTTTGAAAGCGGATATAATAGATGCAGCAACTGCTATAGAAGCTGAATCTCCTTCAACACCTTCATAAGTTTGCAGGAACTGAACATATACATCATACTTCTCTCTTAGATCTTCTCCAAAATATTTTTTGATTATAGCTGCAACGTTTTTTATTGCTTCTTTTGCTATATCTCCAAGTTTTCCTGTAGCTACAATCTCTCTTTCTTTACCACCGGGTGTTACTGCTGATTCAATAGGCAATATAATTCCGGAAAAAGGTGGTGTTCCCCCTAAAACTGCTAAACCATTAACTCTTCCTACTTTATTTCCAGTTGTGACTATAACCTGGTATTCTTTTTTCTGCTCAATATATTTATCAGCAATCTGCTGTTCTAATGTTCTTGCTATATTCTTTGCTTCCATAACATGAAATCTCATAACTAATTTTGATTTTTGTTCAAGAGCTAAATCTCCAGCAGCTCTTATCAGTCCTCCTAAGTCTCTTAATCTTAAAGTTAAGTGTCCTTTTCTGTCTGCTCTTCTTTGGGCTTCTTCAATAATAGCATCTACTGCTTCTTTTGAAAAGTGGGGAATCTTTTTGTCTTTGACAATCTCCTGTGCAACAAAAATTGCTAATTTATTTCTGTTTTCAGGCGTATCTTTTATTGTTTCTTTCATATATACTTCATAACCATATCCTCTTATCCTGGATCTTAAAGCAGGATGCATATTTTTTACTGTTTCATAATTGCCTGCTGCAACTAAGATAAAATCGCAAGGAACTGCTTCTGTTCTGACCATTGCTCCAGCAGAACGTTCACTTTGTCCTGTTATTGAGAATTTTCTTTCTTGTAAAGATGACAATAACTCTTGTTGTGTGTGTGGTTGTAAAGTTGCAATTTCATCAACAAATAAAACTCCTTTGTTCGCCTTATGGATCATTCCTGCAACTACTCTTTCATGCGCTGGAGTTCCTAATCCTCCTGATTGGAAGGGGTCATGAAGTACATCGCCGAGAAGTGCTCCAGCATGCGCCCCTGTTGCATCAAAAAAAGGTGCTTGTTTTTTCTTGAAATTATCGACAATTAGTTTTGGAACACTGACTTTTGAGTTTCCACCCATCCTTTTTCCAACAGACATTGAAAATAAAAATCCTATTGCTACAATAATAAATGTGACCATTGAAGCTGCATAAACTATTGCATTAGCTGTTTCTCCTAATTCGAATATATTAGCCCTCCATATCCAGTAAGGTGCTATTAGAGCAATAAGAACTAATACCATCATTAGAATGTTTTGATTTTTAAAAACCTGTGAGCCTTGTACTCTTGCTTTGGCTATTATATCCCTGCCCTGACCAGCAGAAACAGATCTTATCAAAGGAGCGTTTTCATCATTTGGGTTTGGAAAAGAGACTAAGTCAACTAATTTTTCCTTTGGCAATAATTCTGCTATAGCTAATCCCAGCATAGATTTTCCAGTTCCTGGCTCTCCAATCAATAAAACATGTCTTCTTTGTTCTGCTGCTTTCCTGATTACTTTAACAGCAATATCCTGGCCAATAACCTGGTCTGCAATATTAGGACTAATCTTTATGTCTTTAGTTGACTTAAACTTTAATTCTGCCATTAGAACCTGCTGTAATATAGTTTTATTTAAAAAGTTTGTGTTTGAAACTGTAATTACAAACATTTAATAGAAAACTTCTTAAAACCAAAAGTAATCTCAACCTTTAATGAAAGAAAAAAACATACTAAAAATAGCATTAATCTCAGGAATTATAGGAATAATCATTCTATTCATAATTTCAGATAATTTAGAAATTAATGAAACAAACATTGACAAGATAAATAAAGCTAATATTGAAGAAGATGTTAAATTAAAAGGAATTATTTCTAAAATAACTCAATTAGACAAAGTAGCATTTATAGAATTAGAGCAGCCTGCCAAAATGACTATTATTGTATTCAAAGATGAAAATTTAAGTTTATACAAAGGCGACAATATAGAAGTTATTGGAGAAATTGACGAATATGAAGGTGAACTAGAGGTGATAGCACAAAGAATAAGGGTGTTAGATTGATATTCTTACAAATCTTAATAGCAATATTAGCTGGTGTGTCCGCCGGGATTATTACAGGCCTTATTCCAGGAATACATGTCAACCTTATCTCCATTGTTTTAATAAGTATTTCAGGTTATTTGTTAGGATTTACCTCTCCTTTAATATTAGCAGTCTTTGTTATTGCAATGAGCATTACCCATACTTTCCTTGACTCAATACCTTCTGTTTTCCTAGGAGCCCCTGACGCAGACATGGCTTTAGCTGTCTTACCAGGTCATAGATTATTGATGGAAGGTAAAGGTTATGAAGCTGTAAAATTAACAGTTATTGGCTCATTACTCTCATTAATAGCATGTGTTGTCTTAATTCCATTGATGATTCCATTAGCTCCTTTGATCTACAAATTACTTCAACCATACATAGGCTATATTTTAATCGCAATTGTCCTATACATGATATTAATAGAAAAAAAGATTAAAAAAATATTTGGCAGTTTTATTGTTTTTTCTTTATCAGGAATTTTAGGGATGATTGTTCTGACAATGCCTAACTTAAAACAGCCTTTATTTCCTCTTTTATCTGGATTATTTGGAGTTAGTGTCTTATTAATTTCCTTAAACCAAAAAGTTTTATTACCAGAACAAAAAATAACTGAAACAATAAGCATATCTAAAAAAAATAAATTTAAAGCAATCTCAGCAGCTGTTTTTTCTGGCTCTTTAACAGGATTGTTTCCAGGATTAGGAGCAGCGCAGGCAGCTGTTATTGCAATGCAGTTTGTTGGCAACATAGGGATGTATGCTTTTATGGTTTTGATTGGAGGGATTAACACTGTAAATTTTCTTTTTAGCTTAGTAACTTTTTATACTTTACAAAAAGCACGTAATGGAGCAATTGTTGCTGTTATGGAAATAATAAAATCAATTTCCCTAACAGAATTAATTGTTTTAGTAGCAGCTGCTTTGATTACAGGCTCTATAGCAACTTATTTAGCTTTGAATCTGAGTAAAATCTTTTCAAGAATGATAAATAAAGTAAACTATAACATGTTAATTATTGGTGTTATCTCTTTAATAGTTTTATTAGTAATAATCCTTTCTTCATGGACTGGCTTGTTAATATTAATCACATCTACTTCTATTGGTATAATTGCTCCTTCATTAGGTGTTAAAAGAACTCATTCAATGGGTTGTTTGTTGCTGCCTGTTATTTTGTTTTTTGTTTTGTAGAAAAGAAAAAATGCTCGAAAATCACAGATTTTCGGCACCAACTTCGTTGGATCAGCAAAGACCTAAGTTAATGTTGATTACTCCTTTTATAATCAGAACTATTAAGGCAATGCCAACTATAACTCCAAATATAAATAAAGTGACTGGATGTGTTACAAAACCTTTTTTATT
>CAZSMA010000012.1:0-22070 GCA_964608065.1 uncultured Methanosarcinales archaeon | reverse complement strand
TATCAAAGATAAGAGCAGGTAAAGATAAGACAGCAACAATAGATTTTAAAATTCCATTAATTGTAGATGAAGGCACTTTTGATGTTTTAATAGAAGTTGAAGGAAACGATGAGAATAGAACAAGCCCAGACCCAGATTTCAGCTGGACAATTGAGCTTGAAGTGAAGAAAGAAACTCATGCATTAGTTATTAACAAAGCACTATTAACACCAGAAACAGTCAGCTGTGGAAAAGATGCTACCTTGGATTTAGATGTTATCAACATCGGTTCAGAAGATGAGGAAGAGGTTGTTGTAACATTAAAGAACAGTGATCTTAACTTCAACAAAAAAGAAGAACTAGAAATAGATGCTGGAGATGATGATGACGCAAGATTCAGAGAATCTTATGTTATAGATGTTTCAGAAACTTTAGCAGCAGGAACATATCCAATTGAAGTCAAAGTTTACTATAGCACAGACAGACTAGAAGATACAAAGAAAGTAGACTTAGTAGTAGAACCTTGTCCAGTTGTTGAAGAACCTGAGGAAGAGGAAGAAGAAGTTGAAGTAATAATTCCTGAGGAAGAGGAAGTAGTAACACCACCAGTAATCATAACACAGGAAGAAACATTCTGGGACAAATATGGACTAGCATTGATAGTAGCAGCATACATTGTAGTGATCTTAATCGGAATCTTAGTCTTAGTAAGATTGTTCAAGAAGTAAATTTTTTTTTTATTTTTCTGAATTCAATATAAAACATCAATATAATAAATAATAATTAAACAATTTCAATCTAATATTATATTATTTACTTTCAATATAGAAAATAAATAAACATTTCCGAAAACTTTATATAGGGCTTATATATCCTTAATGATATAATTCTGAAAGAGGAATTCTAAAAATGAAAGATGAATATTTGAAAACTGGTACAACCACAGTAGGAATAGTTTGTAAAGATGGCATTATTTTAGCTGCAGACAGAAGAGCAACTGCTGGAAATTTTATAGCTAATAAAAATATGGCTAAGATTCTTAAAATAACAGACAATATAGCAGTTACTACAGCAGGAATGGTAAGTGATGTGCAGTTATTGGTAAAGTACATACAAGCTGAGTTAAGATTAAAAAAGATAAGAACAGGGCAGGAGCCAACTGCAAAAGAAGCTGCTAATTTATTAGGAAGAATGGTTTATAATAATATAAGAAAGATGAGCATGATTCCTGGAATAAGCCACTTTGTTCTAGGGGGGAAAGACAAATCGGGTTTTCACATATTTGATCTAAGCCCAGATGGTTCTATAGTAGAAGTAGATGATTTTATTGGTTCTGGCTCAGGTTCAGTTATGGCTTATGGAGTTTTAGAAACATTATTCAAGAAAGATATGACTGTAGATGAAGCTGTAAAACTAGGTGTAAAATGTATAAATGCAGCTTTGCAGAGAGATTCAGCTTCAGGTTCTGGAATAGATGTTTTTGCCATAACTAAAGATGGAGTTAAGAATGTATTAGAAAGAGACCTTAGTTTTAAGGTCCAGATTTAAATAAATTATAAATTCAACAAAAAGGTAAATTCTGATGACTGACATAATAAAAGAAGTTCTAAAACAATTACCAGAGAAAAAAATAAGTGAAGCTTGTTTCGAAGGAGCTAATATTGTATTGTATACAAAGGATAAAGATTTTTTCATGGATAATAATGGATTAATAAAACAAGTAGTTGACAGTATAAAGAAAAGAGTTGAGCTAAGGCCAGATCCTAGTATTGCTATGGATATGGAAAAAGCTAAAAAAGAGATGAATAAGATAATACCAAAAGAAGCTGGTGTTGCTGACATTATTTTTGATACTCAAAGAAGTAGGGTTATAATTGAGGCTGAGAAGCCAGGATTAGCTATTGGAAAGCAAGGAGCAGTATTAAGGGAGATAAGGAATAAAACCCTGTGGGTTCCTTTAATAAGAAGGACTCCTGCTATAAAATCAAAGATAATTGAGAATACCAGAGCTGTTCTTTATCAGAATTCGGATTACAGAAGAAAATTTCTGGATAAAACAGGGCATAGGATATATGATGGATGGATCAGAGAGAAAAAGCATGAATGGGTAAGATTGAGTTTTTTAGGAGGGGGCAGGCAGGTAGGAAGAAGTTGTTTGTTTTTGCAGACCCCTGAATCAAGGGTGTTATTAGATTGCGGAATTAATGTTGCTACAACTGGCCAGGATGCGTATCCTTATTTAGATGCTCCTGAATTTAATATTAAAGATTTAGATGCTGTTATTGTAAGTCACGCTCATTTAGATCATTCTGGATTTGTCCCTTATTTATTTAAATATGGTTATAAGGGCCCTGTTTATTGTACTGCTCCTACAAGAGATGTCATGGCTTTACTTCAATTAGATCTGGTTAAGATCCAGAGGAGTGAAGGTAAAGAGCCAATTTATACTTCTGATGAAATTAAAGAGATGGTAAAACATACAATATGTCTGCAATATGATGAAGTAACTGATGTAACTCCTGATGTGAGGATCACTTTGTATAATGCAGGCCATATTTTAGGAAGCAGCATGGTTCACATGCATATTGGAAATGGATTGCATAATCTTCTTTATACAGGTGATATGAAATATGGAAGAACACATTTATTAGAGCCTGCTGTAACAAGCTTTCCAAGATTAGAGACTTTGATAATTGAAGGGACTTATGGTGGCAGGGATAATGTGCTTCCGCCAAAAAGAGAGTGTGATGAATTATTTGAAAGCATTATAGAAAAGACAATAAAAAGAAAAGGAAAAGTTTTAGTTCCTGTTCTGGGAGTAGGAAGAGCGCAGGAAGTTTTGTTGATAGTTGAAAATATGATGAGGAAAGGAGTATTTAAAGATATTCCTGTTTTTGTAGATGGAATGGTATGGGATGTTACTGCAATACATACAGCTTATCCAGAATATCTGAATAACAGTGTTAGAAGATTGATTTTCCATAGAGACCAAAATCCGTTCTTATCAGAATGTTTTAAAAGAGTTGGAAGCCAGAAAGAAAGGATGGAAATTATAGAGGAGGGTGGGCCTTGTGTGATAATGGCAACATCAGGTATGCTAGTTGGAGGTCCAAGTGTAGAGTATCTAAAGCATTTAGGTGATAATCCAAATAACAGTTTAGTGTTTGTATGTTATCAGGGAGAAGGTTCATTAGGTAGAAGAATCCAAAGGGGAGAAAAAGAGATTATTTTTGGATCTGGTCAGAAACAGGAAGTGATGCCTTTGAGAATGGAAATTAATACTATTGAAGGGTTTACAGGCCATAGTGGAAGAAAAGAATTGATGAATTTTGTTTATAGATGCAACCCAAAGCCTAAAAAGGTCATTGTAAATCATGGTGAGAACTCAAGATGTTTAGATTTAGCTAGTTCTATACATAAAGCAGACAGGATTGAAACAACAGCTCCAAGGAATTTAGAGACTGTTAGGGTTAAGTAATTCTAGGTTTGTTACTACTATTAAATAATACAAAAACGAAAGGTTTATAAATGGAAGTTCATTCTGATATTAATAATCTAATATATAGGGGGTATTAATATGAAAAAAATAGAAGAAAATGTTATGCATTCATTCAGACTATGTAAGAACGATATTATAAAAGTAAAGAATGAGATTGTTTCTTTAAGCGAAGCTCAGGAAAGAATAATGGAGATGTTAGATGGGTTAAAAACTTATCAAGAAAAACTATATGGGCATATTAAAATAATCTCTAAAAAAGATGTTAAACCAAAGACAATAATCAAGACTATAAGGTCAAAACCAAAAACAATTATAAAGACAATAAGAAGCAAACCTAAAACAATAGTAAAAACAATTACAAAGTATGCTAAGAAGAGATTTGTTGCTTCAAAAGAAGGTAAGGGTTACCATATACCACATTGTCCATTTGCACAGAACATAAAGCCAAAGAGCAAGCTTACATTCAAGTCAAAAGCTGCAGCAGTAAACAAAGGTTATAAGGCTTGTAAGTGTGTTAAGTAATTATTTTTTTTATTTTTATTTCTTTATATTTTAATTTATATATTTAAATAAATAAAAAAAACTATTCAGGAAGTAATGCTCCTGTACACCTATAATTGATTTCTGCTGTTTTGGTTTCTTCTGATATAACACATGCTGGAAAGCAAAGTTCGTTCTCAAACTCTGGCTTCATTGTTAAATCTATCCACCATGTTTTTGTAACTTCATTATACATATAAATATCTGTTAATGTTCCTTTTTCTGTGCATTCACTGTCTTGTGCTATTGACCCTGCTTGTTCAATAGTTATTTCGCTTGGTGTTTCATCAATATCTTCAATAAATATATTGTCTCCGTCTTTGCATTGCCTTTGATTACCTTCTATAACTGGGTTGCCTGCTGCAATGCATTCTTCAAAGCTGTTGATTTCAGTTTTTACGGTTTCAGTACAACCAACTACTAAAGCACAAATTAACAATCCGATTATAATGTATTTTTTCATATTATTCACCTCAACTAAAGTTTATGTTAGGAATTAGTAAAGAAAGGTAGTATTTAAACATTATTTACACTTCAATTGTAGTTGAAGTTATATTCCAATATATTTATATAACATTCTGAAATTTTAGTTTAATTATGAAACTAGGAGTTTTGTTTTCAGGAGGTAAAGATTCTTGTTTTGCTATGTACAAGGCTAAAGGAGAAATAAAATGTTTAATCAGTGTTATTCCTGAGAATAAAGAAAGCTATATGTTCCATACTCCTAATATTGAGTTAGTTGATATTCAAGCTAAAGCTTTAGAGATTCCTATTGTTAAAGTTAAAAGCAAAGGTGAGAAAGAAAAAGAATTGAAAGATCTGAAGAAAGCTATACGTATTGCTAAGGATAAATATAAGATTGAAGGAATAGTTACAGGTGCTGTTGCTTCTAATTATCAAAAACTAAGAGTTCAGAAGATTTGTGATGAGTTGAAGTTGAAATGTGTTAATCCTTTGTGGGGAAATGATCAGATTGAGTTGTTGAAAGAGATTATTAAAAATAAATTCAAGGTCATTATAATTGGTGTAGCAGGCTATCCTTTAGGCAAAGAATGGTTAGGCAAAGAGATTAATAATAAAACTTTGAAAGAGTTGGAAAAAATAAAAAAGATAATTAATCCTGCAGGAGAAGGTGGAGAATTAGAGACGTTTGTAATAGACTCCCCTTTACACAAATACAAAATAAAAATATTAGAAACAAAAAAGTATTATAAAAACTATTACGGCACACTTGAAATAAAAAAAACTAAATTAATAAAAAAAACATGAAAAAAGAGCCTATAACTGAAAAAATACAGATTATAGTATCATATATTCTGCGTTTATCAATTATAATAGCTATAATTGGTGCCATATGGAACAAAAACTGGGAAGTTGTTTTCTTCAGTTCATTAGCCCTTGGGCTTACTTTCCTGCCTGCACTAATAGAAAGGAACTACAAGATATACCTCCCAGCAGAATTAGAATTCATAATAATACTATTTATTTATGCTGCTTTATACTTGGGGGGCATTAAAGGATATTACACCAGTATATGGTGGTGGGATGTTATTTTACATTTTGCATCAGCTATTGCTTTAGGTTTTATTGGATTTTTGATAATGTATGTCCTATATCATGAAAAAAAAGTAAAGACTAGCCCTATCCTAATTGCATTATTTTCATTTTGCTTTGCCCTTGCAATAGGAGCCACATGGGAGATTTATGAGTTTGCTGTTGACTCTTTTTTTGGATTTAACATGCAGAAATCAGGGCTTATAGATACCATGTGGGACTTGATTGTAAACAGCATAGGTGGTTTGATAGCCGCAATAGTAGGATATTTCTATGTCAAAGGTGGGCCTTCATTACTATTCAAGCACTTGATAAACCATTTTGTAGAAGAAAACCCTAAATTATTTAAGAAAAATTAAAACTGTTCAACCTTAACCTTAGAAATTCTCTGGCCTGTTAGTTCTTCAATCTTTAATTTAAATTTGTTATAGGTTATTTCTTCTCCTTCTTTGGGAATTTTGCCAGTATGATTCAGTATAAAGCCGCTGAAAGTGTCGTAATGAGGATTATCTTTGATGTTCATCTTAAGTTTTTCATTGACTTCATCAATATCACATTTTCCTGTAACTATCCATGTGTTTTTTTTTATTTTCTTTATATTTGGCATTATCTTCTCTGTTTCATCCATTATTTCTCCTACAATTTCCTCAAGAACATTTTCAAGTGTAACTAATCCTGTTATAGCACCGTGTTCATCAACAACAATAGCCATTTGCTCTTTTCTTTTCTGGAAGTTTCTCAATAAATTGCTTATTTTCTTTGTTTCAGGAACAAAATAAGGAGGTTTCATGACTTTGCTGATCATTATTTTTTTACCAACATATTTTATAAGGTCTTTTCCATATATGATTCCAACAATCTTGTCTTTAGATTTTTCATAAACAGGTATTCTTGAATATTTTTTTCTCTGCATTATTTTTATTGCATCATCGATATTTGAGTTTAAAGAGATAGTGACCATATCTATTCTTGGAGTTGCTATCTCATTTACATTAATATCATCAAATTCAAATATCTTGTTTATCATATTTCTTTCAGTATCGTTTATAGAGCCTTCGTCTTTTGCTGTGTTTACCATGCTGATTATCTCATCTTCTGTTATTGATGGCTCTTTTGCTTTTATTCCTATGATTTTGATGAATTTGTCCAGAATGAATAAGATTGGAAAGAGAATGATGCTAATATACCATATGGGGGCTGCAGTTAGCTGAGATACTGATTCATTATGCTTTGTTGCCAGTGATTTTGGTGTTATTTCTCCAAAAACCAGGATTAAAAAAGTCATAATACCTGTTGCAATAGCTACTGCATAGCTTTCAAACAAGTCTATTGCTATAGTAGTCATTATTGCAGATGCTGCAATATTTGCTATATTGTTTCCAATCAATATTGTTGAAAGCATCCTCTGAGGGTTGTCTTTCAGTTTTTTTACAAATGAGGAACCTAGTTTTTTGTTCTCAACCATAATCCTTACTCTGTGCCTTGATAATGATATTAAAGCTACTTCTGAGCCTGAGAAGAAACCTGAGAAAAATAATAAAATAACTAAAACCATAATTTGTGTACTTAATACCATTTCTTGATTAAGTTGAATTCGTTTGTTTAAAAAGTTTTCTAAAACATAGGTTAGTTATATTAAGATATCTAACATTACCACAATATGATTAATAAATTAAAAGAAAAATTAAAGCATCACTTCCATGAAGTTATGATGACAAAGAAATCTGAGCATTCAATAGCTTTAGGGTTTACAATAGGAACATTCATAAGTATTTTACCAACACCTGGATTTAATATTTTATTGGGTTTATTGGTTGTTTTAATATATAAAAAAGTAAACAAATTTTCATTGTTCATTGCAATGGCTGTATGGAATACACTAACGTTAATACCGATATACTGGTTAAGTTATAAGATAGGGGATTTACTTTTTGGTTCTGTTCCTGTTGTTAAATATAATATAGTTATATTGGATCAAATCTACAATTTTTCTAGAAGGTTTTTAGTTGGTAATTTTATTTTAGCTGTTGTTATTTCACCTTTGAGTTATTTTATTGTAAAGGGACTTATTAGATTATACAGGAGGAGGAAAACCCGAGAAAGAAATAAGAAAAATGTTTTGATATTTCTGTTAATTTTTTTTATATTTTTAATAATTGGTTGTACTCCTAAATATTCTGCCGAATCTATTATTGAAGACTTAGATGGTGATAAAGTACCAGATAATATTGACAATTGTGTTCAAGATTTCAATCCCTACCAATATGATAAAGACGGAGATGGAAAAGGCTATGCTTGTGACCATAATATCTTCCTTAGAGCAGGAATTTTTGATCCTTTGACAGAAAAAGAAAAATATATACCAAATATTACTGTAACAGAAGAAACTGGTTATTATTTTGTTCAGTTTGTTGAAGATTTTGATTATTCTAATCTGGATAATTTCTTTAAATCAACTAATAGCAAAAAGATGGATATGTTTGAAGGGGATGTTTATATAGTTAAATCCGATTTAACTAAAGATCAAATAAAAGCTAAAAAAGAAGTTAGAGCAGTTGGGATTTATCAACCAGCAAATAGAATAATACCTGAATTATTTTTGAATAGATTTATTTATGAAAATGGAAGCCTGATTAATACTAAGGAACCTATAATTTTAGATGTTTATGTATATGAAAACATAGATGAAGTAAGATTAAATATAGAGGGATTAGAAGGAAAAATAATAAAGGCTAATGAAGATATGTTAGAAGTTGAAATAAGTCAATCTAAACTAATAGATTTAATATTGATTACTGATATAAATCTTATAAATCCTAAACCAGTATTACATTACACAAACGAATATACTGGAATGATAACTAAAGCTAATGTAGTTAATACTAAGTTTGGTTTACAAGGAGATGGAGAAATAATTACAATAGCTGATTCTGGGTTGGATAATGGCAATATACAAACACTACATCCTGATTTAAAAGGACAAGTCATTGATATTTTAGATATGGGCACAGGTATAAAACAAGATCTATCTGGACATGGCACACATGTAGCTGCAAGTGCAGTTGGAACAGGTAAATCATCACAAGGTAAACAAAAAGGGTCTGCTTTTAAGGCAAAATTAATCTTCCAGGCTGTTGGTAATGAAGTAAAAAATAAAGGTGAAACAAAACAATCTCCACACTATTGTTTTGGTAAAGCTGAAGTTGATGAAAAAGGTAAAAATATTAAAAAAGCTTATGGATTAATGGGTCTTGGAGGAGTTCCATCAGATTATATTTCTATGTTTAAAGGAGCAACAATACATAGCAATAGTTGGAGTGTTTGTCAAGGACAATATACACCAAAAGTGGCTGATATTGACGATTATTTATGGAACAATAAAAATACAGTAGTTTTGTTTGCAGCAGGTAATTATGCTAATTTTAAGTCTTATGACAAAGAAGTGATGCAGCGCGGCGGTGATTCATTAGGTAATCCTGCAAGATCAAAAAACGCTATAATTGTTGGTGCTACAGAAACATCAAGAAAAAGCTCTCCAACAAATAATCCAAACAAAGTAGCAAGCTTTAGTAGTAAAGGAGATGATATATCAGGAAGAATTAAGCCGGATGTTGTTGCTCCTGGAACTTATATTTTATCAGCTAGATCAAGTGTTTGTTTAGACGGGAAAATAGTAAAAAGTGTAATAGGAAATGAAATTAATGAAAAGAAAGTTAATGTAACTCATGAAAACTGTGTTGCTAAAGGTTTACCAAGTTATTTGAACGCTAAAGAGAAAGATACTTTTTATATGTTTAATAGTGGTACAAGTATGGCTACACCGCATGTTGCAGGATTAGTTGCTATTATTAGGGAATATTACAAAAAAATTAAAAATCATAAAAATCCAAGCTCTGCTTTGATAAAAGCGACATTAATAAATGGTGCAAAAGATTTGCCTGACCAAGATACTGGTCTTAAATTTAAAGCTCAGAAAGAAGTTAATTGCAATGGTTATCCTAATATGTGTGAAGGTTGGGGTCTTGTAAACATAGAAGAATCCTTATTTCCAGGAAATAATCAAAAACATATATGGTTTTCTGACAATAATTTAGTAAGTAAAACAGGAGATGTTGTAACATTTTCACTTAAATTTTTAAAAAATAAACCGATAAAAATAACTTTGGCCTGGACTGACCCTGCTCCGGAGGTTCTTCAGAATAATCTAGATTTGAAAGTAGTTTCACCCTCAGGCAAAGTGTATTTTGGAAATACGTTTACTAAAGACGGTAAACAAAGTTTGGAAAACCCAATAGCAAAAGATTCTAGATTAGATAATAATGTAGTTGAAAGAGTGATTATTCCTAAAGCAGAAGAAGGTAACTATAATATCAATGTTCTAGCAAAAAAAATAAAAGTAAGCGGAGGACAAAGTTTTGCTGTTGTTGCTTCACAAGTAATTTATTAAAAAAGAAAAAGCTTAAAAACAGTTAATAGATAATGATACCATGAAGATGAAGCATAGTAAAAAAAGATGGATTGTTGCAGGAATCATAGTTTTTCTATTGTTTTTAATACTCATTTCTATACAAGTATATCAGTTTAATATGATAAAAAATGACCAGAGAGAGCTAGAAAAAAAGATGGAAATACAAAATGAATTAACAATGTTAAAAATTAACCAGACAACTACACATGTTATCAAACAAATTGAAGAACAGCAAAGACTAAACGAAGAACAAAGGCTTGAGCTTGAGAAAAAAACACTACATAATTTTGAAAGGCTTGAAGGTTATATCAATCAAAAAACAAACAAACTGCAGCTTGATTTAGATTCACAAATTTCAAATGTAGATAAACAAATAAAAGGTCTTGAAGAAAAGGATTATGAAATAGAAAACAAGGTTGATAGTATAAATGTAAAAAGTAGCGATTTTTCAAGTATTATACAGGATGTGATGCAGACAGTTGTAAGCATAAAGACAAATGAAGTGCAGGGAAGCGGATTCTTTTTTAGCAAAGAAGGCTACATTATGACAAACAAACATGTAATAGAAGGCGCAAATAAAATCTATGCTATTGATTATAATTCCCAAGTATATGAAGCAAGATTAGTTGGAGCTGCAAAAAATGTTGACCTTGCTGTTCTTAAAATTACTGCTTCAAAAGAATTTAAGTATCTTAGATTTGAGGATGATTTCAAAGTTGGACAAAGAGTGATTGCTGTTGGAAATCCATTAGGTTTATCATTTACTGTTACTGAAGGGATAATTAGCGCAATTGAAAGAAAGATTGATAATACAGGAATTGGTTATATTCAAACAGATGTTCCTATAAACAAAGGAAATTCAGGTGGACCATTGGTAAATGCAGCTAAAAAAGTTGTTGGAATAAACACATTTAAGATTTCAACAGGAGAAGGTTTGGGTTTTGCCATACCTGCAGATGTTGCAGAAGAGATAGCTAATCAGGCATTGGAAAGTTCATCTAATTAGAATTGAAGGCAAATCAAATAGGTTTTTTTTTTTTTTTAAATTTCTTCCTTTAAAGCTTCAATAATAATATAATAAACTTTTTGATATAAATCAATATCTCTCAACTTAAGATGTAATGGTTTTGTTGTTGAGCAAGTCCCATTAATAATAAAATTTTCAGCTCCTTCTAGATAGGCATTTTCCTCTAACACAGCACCATCTCCTTGATTTTTACCCATTTTGCACCCTGTCCCTACAATATTGTATATAGGTATGTTAGGTAATGGTCCTGAATTCAATTTATTTATAAACAAACTTTCAGAATTCATGTCCCTGCACTCCAATTTTTCGCCAGTTATTGGACAATAATCTAATATGTTTCCAACAATGCCTTTATTTGGAGTTCCTATCATTATTAATTTATTTGTGCTTTCAATTCCAAATATCTGTATATATCTCCTTGCAACTAATCCTCCCATGCTAAAAGCAACAATGTTTACTTGAGGTTTTCCGGTTTTGTATTTGATTGTATCAATTAAATCTTTCAGCCTAATTGCATAAGTATCAATATTCTCGCTTTTAGTTTGAACAACTATATAGTTTTCAGGCTGTTTAAAAACATCAAAATAATAACTTGCCCTGATAGTCAATGGAATTTGAGGCAAACCCCATATGCCTTGTGGTGAATCTGTCCCTGAAAATAATGTGATAGTGCCTGCATTTAGGTATCCATCTTGTTCAATTTTTTTTTGAATTTTGTTAAAACCTTCAAGACTGTACTCAGCTGAAGTGCCCTCGTTGATAGAGTGGCCATGCAAGAAGACCACAGGGAAATATGAATTATTATTATTGCAGTCCTCTGTAATGCAGCAATCTTTACATTTTTTTAAAAAACAGCATTCAGGGACATGCTCTTTAAAAATGATATCTAAACTAGTTTCTTTAGGTTTATCGATTACTACTTGATTGATATCAACTTCAACTAAAGTAAGCAATGTTTCATTTACAATATTACAAATTCCTGGTTTTTTACTTATTAATTCCATAAACAATGCCAAAGTAATGTTAAGACCATTGTAATCCTCTGTTATAATCTCTTGTTCCTCAGTTAAAATCTCTTCAATAATTTCAGTGTTGATTTGATTTTCTGGATTTTTTTCTAAATAATCAATTACTATATCATTTTTTATATTTTTTAGTTTTTGGCTTATATTATTCCAGAAATCATGACTCTCAGAATAATTTTCATTTAGATAATCCTGATATAATGATTCATTCAATAAGCTAAAGGTTTTGTTCAGCTCCTGAATTTTACTGCATGTTTTTCCCATATCAAAATATGACTGATTAGCCCGCTCACTGATACTAGGATGATTAGAACAGTTACCTATTATTAAACATAAAGAATCATAATTAATATCAAGCTCCATCTCTTTTATTAAGACTTCTTTCCTGATAGTAGTTTCTAATTGGCTTTTCAATAAATTTACACTATTGTCAATATCCTGCACAATAACTTCCTTATTATTTAAATTAGATTTTATCTTAAATTCATCAGTTGCCTGGTTAAAATCTTCTACAAATTCATTAATTTGAATGAAAGTTTTGTTATCAGTAATAAACAAAGAAGACATTCCATCTAATTTAATTCTAATATTGGTGAAATCATCCACTAATGAATTGTATTTTAAAACAATATTGTTTATAGTTTTGTCATATTCCTCAAAAATATTTTCTGTTTCTGTAATTTCCTCATCTGTTTTTTTTAATTCTTCTAATAAGTTATAATATTCCTGGCTATCCCATAGTTTTTGAAGGTCCTTAAATTCTTGTGTTAGAATATCCAGTTTTTCTTGATTATTGATTGTTTCATCTTCAAAAAGCAAAATATCTAATTGACTTGAAATATTCTCAAAAGTATTTTGTTCATTCTGAAGATTATTAAATCTAAACAATAAATTATCAGTCTTTTCTTTAAACTCTTGTTTTATTTTTTCTTCTTCTTCGTTTAAATCATAATATAAAGTTATCAGTATGCTCCTTGTAGATGGTTCTTCATGTGTATGGCAAAAAAAATTTTTAATTCCATTGCATTCCATGTCGAACCTGTATAAAAGCAAACCCTCGCCTTTTATATTAGGCTTAAGAAAGTATATCTTTTCAAAAGGAGAGCCAGGTCTTAATTTAAATTGGTCTTCCTCTAGGATATTATTATTGCTGATATCAATAAAAGAATAGGTGCAGATAGAGTTGCAAAAAGGATTTGTTGTTACCTTTGCTTCAAACTTGACTGTATCATTTTGGCCGTGCAAAATGTTAATATCTCTTTTATCTACATCAAGTTTTAAGATTATATCATTACCCAATAAAAGATTTAGATACAGCCAGGATTTGGTTCCAGAGATTAACAGCAATATTGAAATGAAAAGTATTAAAGATATAAATAATATTTTATGGGATTCTATCCATTTCTGTTTTTTTACTTTTTTTTTTCTCTCTCTTTCTCTCTCTCTTGTTTTCTTGTTTTTACTTTTTTTTACCTTAATTCCTTTCTTTATTTTCTTAACCATATTGCTTAGAAATGATATGTATTAAATAAATCTATTCATTATTAATATTGGGGTTATTATCATTTTAGAACCATCCTTTTTTCTTAAAATAATAAATCATACCTAAAGACAATAAAACCATGGCCAAGATCATAACCCAGAAACCATAGAAAAAATGCTGTCCTGGAAGATTTGCAAAGTTTGTTCCGTATATGCTAGATATAACTGTCAACGGCAAAGCAATAGTTGCTATAACGCTTAATACTTTCATTACCTCATTCATATTATTTGAGACAGATGACATATAAACATCAAAAGTATTACTTAAAGCTTCTCTGTAATTATCAATGCTGTCTGAAACTCTAATAGAGTGGTCATAAATATCCCTGAAATAAGGTATAGTTTTATCCTGTATGAATTTGTATTGGTTTTTAGCAATAAAAGAAATTTTTTCTCTTTGAGAAAAGACTGTTTTTTTTATTAATACTAACTGTCTTTTCAATGCTAATATTTTTGATAGAATTTCCGGCCTTGGTTTTTTTGTTACATCTTCTTCAATATCTTCAATCTGGTCGTCAATTGTCTCTAATATAGGAAAATAATCATCAATTTCATTATCTAGTAATCTATGGAATACAAAGTCAACTCCTTTTCTCAAAAGTCTTTCAATTTTTTCACTATCTTTTTTCAATTCGGTTAAGGAATTAATCCCTTTTTTATGGTTGCTAATTATAAAATTTTTTCCTAATATGAAGTCAATTTCAACCAACTCAATATTTTTTGTTTTTTGGATACCATAAAAAACACAAAACAAATAAGTTTGAAACTCTTCAACCTTTACCCTTACCTTGTCACTTAGAATATCCTCAATAGTAAGTGAGTGTAAATCAAAATTATTTTTTATCAATTCTGCTTCTTCTTTTGTAATACCTGTGATATCTATCCAAATTTTTTTATTTTTTAGTTTGGGTATATCTTTAAGGTTTCCTTTTTTTAATATTTTATCAAAGTAAAATAAGTCTATCATTTTTTTAGATTTTTCTTCTTAACAATATCTTTTTTGTATACTATTGTTCTGTATGGGAAAGGTATTTCAATGCCTTCTTTATCAAATCTTTTTTTAATGGTGTAATTTAAATCAGTGCCAAGTTTCCATGCTGTTCCTGAATCTTTTGCCCAAACCCACGCTCTTAGATTAACAGTAAAATCCCCATATCCAATGACCCTAACAGACACTGCTGGTTTCTTTTCCTCAATATCTCCTTTAGTTCTAATATCTAAGAAATCTGGATGTTTCATTGATTCCTCTTGAATAATTTTTATGGCTTTATCAACATCAGAATCATAGCTAATGCCAAACTCAACAAATTTGCACACCTTAGGGTCTCCTAAATCAAAGTTTTCTATTTTCTCACTATTCATTGTTGCATTTGGAATGATAACCCTTTTATTTTCAAAGTTTCTGATTACTGTGTGTCTCAAAGTGATATCTTCTACCACACCCACATCAGTTCCTACTTTAATCTTATCTCCAACCCTGTATGGTTTTGAAACTGAGATAAAGATTCCGCTTATTATGTTTGAAAAAGCTTGTTGAGATGCAAAACCTAGTATTATAGCCAATACTCCTGCTCCTGCAAAAAGTGAAACAGACAGTGACCTTAATGAAGGAACAATATATATGGCCATACCTATTCCAATTAGGTATATTAGTGCCGATAAAAAGTGTTTTATAAAAGAATATCTTGTTGGGTCAACCCGAATTAATCTAATTTTTTTTTCCAAGAATTTATGGATCAGTCCTTTTAAAATTTTTTGAGTTGCTACTGTCAAAAAAAGGATAATGCCTATTAAGATTACAGTTCCTAATCCAGGTATAGATATAAATTGCCGTATTTTTTCCAGATCTATCATTTTATAAATCAAGAAGCCTATGCTTATAAACTTTATGGAATATTACAAAGGGGTCAAAGCCCAAGTGAACAATTCTAAGAACCTTCAATAGTAAAGACACCGAAGTGTACATCACCTCCTGGGTTGCTCCGCCTTTATTAAATATAAAGAATAGATTATATTTAAGCTTTATTATTTTAGGGTGTATGTATTATTTAACTTAAGGTTGAAGATTTTAGAAAGATTTAAATATATGGATTACTATCATAATTAAAATATGGTTAAAGTACTCAAACAATTTACTATAAGGAAACTAAAAGAAACAACAGACAAAGATAATGATCGTGATATTGAATGGCTGTGTAATAGTCTTGGTTTCATTACTCCTAGAGACCAAGACAAAACAGCTTTTAAGATATTAAAAGCTTTAATTAAATCTGCAAAGGGAGATACAGGATTAACAAGTGATGCATTAACAGATTTAGTAAAACCAACTATAGGTTCTGTCATATATCATTTGAAAAGATTGGTAAAAGCAGGATTAGTAGTTAAATTAGATGGAAAATACGAATTAAAGATGAACAGCCTCTTAACAACAATAGAAGAAATAAAGAAAGATATTGAAAATACTTTAGAAGACATTAAAAAAGTTGCTGTAGATATAGATAATAAAATAGGTTTAGAACACAGGGAATAAGGGGTTATAAAGCAAAATAATACTTCTGGTGTGATTAAGATGCATCAACAGTTTGATAGGAGGATAGAAGTTCTTAGGAAGGATATATTGACAGTAGAATATGATCTGCCAAATATCAAAAATGATAATCTAAAATCACATAAACAATTTATGTTAAAACTTTATAAACAAGAACTTGAAAGATTGCTAAAAAATAAACCAAAAGTAAATTGATAGAGGTTAAAAATGACGAAAGAACAAAAAAAAAAATCAAAAGAATTGAAAAAAGCAAAGAAAGAAGCTGCATTAGCAGCAAAATATGCTCAATGAGGTGATTCAATATGGCAAAGAAAAAGAAAGCTGATAAAAACGAACAATAATCTTTGGAGGTTTAAAATGAATGAGTATAGATACTCTGAATATGATGATGACCAGGACGATAATGATGACAATGATAAGTGGGATTAATTTTTTTTTTTTTTTCTTCCTTCCTTTCCTTCCTTCCATCCACAATATGTAAGTGAATCTATTTAATATTTTTTTTTTATAAAAAAAAAAAAAAAAAAAATGGAAATGCAATATATGTGCTGCAAATGCAGGAAAAAGTGTCCGATTGAAGAAGTGAGGTATACTCAAACCTCTAGAGGTTTTGAACTTATTTGCAAAAAATGTGCCCCTAATAAATGGAATGTATCAGAAAGCAAAACAAAAATTACCTCATATCAATACTAATTAGTGTTATCAAAATAGAAAAGATAAAATACTAGAACAAACAAACTATAAATATGGAGCCAAAAAAGTTTCTTTTTGTATCATGGGATGGTCTTATTGGGGATATTGCATGGCAAATTGTTAAAGAAGGTCATGAAGTTAAATATTATATAAAGGAAAAGGAAGAGAAGGAAGTAACAGATGGTTTTGTTCCAAAAGTAGAGGATTGGAAAGCAGAAGTTGATTGGGCTGATGTAATAGTTTTTGATGATGTTCTTGGACAAGGGACAGAAGCTAAAAAGCTTAGAGACCAAGGAAAATTTGTGATTGGGGGCACTCCCTATACAGATAAATTAGAAGATGACAGAGCTTTTGGTCAAGAAGAGCTAAAAAAAGCAGGAATAGCTATTATTCCGTACAGAGACTTTACTTCATTTGATGATGCAATAAATTTTATTAAAGAAAACCCAAATAAGTATGTTATAAAACCAAGCGGACAGGCAGCAAACATTAAAGGACTTCTTTTTATTGGAGAAGAAGATGATGGCAGGGATGTTATTCAAGTTCTTAATGACTATAAAAATGCTTGGGCAAAAAAAATTCCTTTGTTTCAGTTACAAAAAAAAATTATAGGTGTAGAGGTTGCTGTAGGAGCTTTCTTTAATGGAAAAGAATTTATTTATCCAATAAATGTTAATTTTGAGCATAAGAAATTATTTCCTGGAAATTTAGGGCCTTCAACAGGAGAGATGGGAACAGCCATGTTCTGGTCTGGCCCTAACAAGATATTTAATCAGACATTAAAAAAAATGGAACCTAAGATTGCAGAAGAAAATTATGTAGGATATATTGATATTAATTGCATTGTGAATAAAAGTGGCATCTATCCTTTAGAATGGACTTCTCGTTTTGGATATCCTACTATAAATATACAGCATGAGGGGATGTTAATCCCAATTGGAGAATTCCTATATGAGCTTGCTGCTGGAAATACTCCTAAGCTTAAAGTAAAAAATGGTTTTCAAATTGGAGTAAGGATTGTTGTTCCTCCATTTCCTTTTACTGATAAAAAAACATTTGATGTTAAGTCAAAGGACTCTGTTATATTCTTTAAAAAACCTACTGAAGGGATTCATATAGAAGATGTAAAGAAAGTTAATGATGAATGGGTTGTAACTGGAACTTCAGGGGTGGTCTTGATTGTTTGTGGTTGTGGCCAGACAATGAGGCAGACTCAAAATCAAGTTTATACTAGAATTAGAAATATTTCAATACCACATATGTACTACAGAAAAGACATTGGTGACAGATGGTATGAAGATAGTGATAGGCTGCATAACTGGGGTTATTTAAGAGAACTATGATTTCTTACCTAATCTTAATTTAGCATATTCAAATATTAATTCTGGAACATTAATTTTAGTTGCTTTCTCAAAACCTTCATAACCTGGAGCTGAATTCACCTCACATACTTTATATCTCCTGCCATCGAAGAGTATATCCACCCCAGCAATCTCAAGATTTAATAATCTAGCTGATTCAACTGCAAGCCATTCAACAGAAGGGTTTAATTCAAAAGGATACACATTTCCACCAGCAGAATAATTTGCCTTATATTTTCCTTTTTTTGCTGTCCTTAATATTGCTCCAATTGCCCTTCCACCTATCACAATAACCCTTATATCTTTTCCCTTGCTTGCTGAAACAAACTCCTGGAGTATAACATTGACCCTATAATCCTTTGAGATTTCAATCAGGTCCATAACATCCTGTAACTTTGCCCTTTTTTCGCACAAAAAAACACCTTTGCCATAAGAGCCTACAACTGTTTTAACAATCACAGGATATGTAAATTCTTTTTCAAACATATCGATATTTAATGGAAACTTTGCTAACATTGTTTTAGGAACAGGAATATTGTTTGAAACAAGGTTCTGTATAGTTGCTAATTTATCTTTTGCCATTTCAATGCTTGAACTTGAATTCAGCACTAGAACCCTTTTATTCTCCATGTATCTAATGACTGCAAGAGCAAAGTATGATGTTCCTGAACCTGTTCTTGGAATTAGACAGTCTGGCAAATCAACACTTTTACCATTATGAAGTATGTCCTTCTTACCATCTTTTGTTATTATCAAATCAAAATCATCTGGCGAGACTAAATTAAGGTTAATATTCATCTGCTTAGCTACTTCAACAAACCTAGCAAAATTAGATATACTAAAATATTCTTTTTTTCCTAAAATCCATATTTTCATTATATTATCTCAGAACCTGAACATTAAACCCTATTTAAACCTTATGAAATAATAGATTAGTCAATAGTTTTTAAATAAATAAATAAAATAGAAAGAAAAGAAAGAAAACTAAACCATCTCAATGCCTAGTTCATCGCAAGTTCTTACTGCTTCTTGTTTTCTTGTTTTTTCATCTAACTTGCCTAATATCCATGGTGATGTGACACCTGTCATAATTGTCATTATAGTTATTTTTCCTTTCATCTCTTCACTAACTCTTGCTCCCCAAATGACATTAGCATCTGGATGGAGTTTTTCAGTAACTAATTCTCCTGCTTTGCTTACTTCGTCTAATGTCATATCTGGACCTCCTTCAATATGGATTAGGGCTCCTGACGCATTATCATATTTAACATCTAATAATGGGTTGCTTAGACATCCTTTTACTGCTTCTTCGACCCTGTTATTAGTATCACTAGAGCCAACACCAATGCAAGCAACATCTCCATTAGTCATGATTGCTTTAACATCTGCATAATCTAAGTTAACCAATGAAGGAACTGCGATTGTTTCTACAATTCCTCTGATCATAGTTGAGATTAATTCGTTTGCAACTGCAAATGCCTGCTGTACTGGTAGGTTTCCTGCCAAATTTACTAATCTGTTATTATCAATTACAATTACAGTATCTGTGACTTGTCTTAATTGTTGTAATCCAAATTCTGCTTTATCGATTCTTGCTCTTTCAATATTGAAAGGCATTGTAACAGTTCCAATTACAATTGATCCTGTATCTTTTGCAATCTGTGCTATGACTGGAGCAGCGCCTGTTCCTGTTCCTCCTCCCATTCCAGCGCATATAAAAGTCATGTCAGAATCTTTTAATGATGCTTTTAGCTCTTGTAATGATTCTTGTGCTGATTCGGCTCCTTTATTAGGATAACCTCCGCAGCCTAAACCTCTTGTGATGTTTTTTCCTATCAAGATTTTTCTGTCAGAATGACTAATATCCAAATGCTGTTTATCTGTGTTAGCAGCTATAATTTCAGCTCCATTAACACCTTTTTGATACAACCAAGAAACCATATTAGAACCAGCTCCACCAACTCCAACAACTTTAATATTTGCCTGTCCTATATTAACATCAGATGTATTTTCATCTGCTTGTTTAATTGCGTTCTGAACAATAAAATCCATTTTAACACCTCTTTAGTTTATTTAATAAATATAGAAATAAAGCTAGTATATAAATGTTACGTTTTTGTATACTAATATACACATTATAAAATTTACTTTTTAACTTCCTGATTACATTTCATCCTAGAAAAAATCATTATTCCAATGACACAGACCAATGTTACAATAAAAGCTGTAACTATAGAATATATATAACCTGTGCCTTCAATACCTGCTCTTTTTATTATTTCATTTACAAAATCTTTGATTGCATCTCTCCAGACTAATGCAATAACAAAGGCAAATGCTGCTAAAACTGCTTTTAGAACATTTTTTCTTACTTCTTTTTTGAATTCTAATGCTTTAGAAGGAACTAAAGTAGCATATCTTATTAATCTATCAAGCTCTTTTTGTGTGACTTTTGGAGTAGAGGGTGTTTTCTTTTTTTGTTCTTGTTTCATTTTATGATATTTTATTTATGGAAGTATTTAAAGGTTTTTCTTTTCTTTTTATTGATTTCTCTAAGGGTTATAACAAAATTTAAATAAACAGGATAAAACCTAATCCTAAAATGGAAAATAAGGATGACTATATTAAAGCAGGTAAAATAGCTGCTGAAGTTTTGCAGTACGGTAAAGGATTGATTAAAAAAGGAGAATCTTTACTTAAAGTTACTGATAAGATTGAAAAAAAAATATATGAGTTAAAAGCAGAGCCTGCTTTTCCAGTTCAGATTAGTTTGAATGATGCTGCAGCTCATTACTGTCCTGATTCTGAGGATAAAACTGTTTTTGAAGATCAGTTATGCTGTCTAGATGTTGGAGTTCATGTTGATGGAGCTATTGGAGACAATGCTTTGACTGTTGATCTGTCTGGACAGAATTCAGAATTGGTTAAGGCTTCAAGAGAAGCTTTGAATGAAGCTATTAAAATAATTCAGATTGGAACTAAGTTAAGATATATTGGAAAGGTTATAGGAAAGACTATTGAAAGCTTTGGGTTTAAACCTGTAAGGAATTTATCAGGACATGGCCTGGATCTTTATAATATTCATTCTAGACCTACAATTCCAAATTTTGATTCTGGTGATGAAACTGAGTTAAAGAAAGGACAGGTTATTGCAATAGAACCTTTTGCAACTCCAGGAGCAGGATTGATACATGAAAAAGGAGAGGCTACTGTTTTTGTTCAAGTAGTTAAAAAATCAGTAAGAGTTGGTTTTGTAAGGGATATTATGAAACAAATTGAATCTTATCAATCATTGCCTTTTACAAAAAGGTGGTTGACTGCAAAGTTTTCTAAGCCTAAAGTTAATTATGCTCTAAAACAGTTAAAACAATTAGAGATAATTAAAGATTATGCTCCTTTAGTTGAAAAATCAGAAGGGTTGGTTAGCCAGGCAGAGCACACCGTTATTGTTGATGATAAAATAATAATTACGACAAAATTAGATTAATTTCTTAACAACTTCTTCGGTTGTTAATAAAGATTCGTTTCCTGTTTTCATATCCCTTAACTTTAATTTTTTCTGCTTTAACTCTTCTTCTCCGATAAATATTACAAAAGGAATTCCTAAACTATTAGCATACTGTAAATTCTTTGAAGGCCCTCTTCCAAGCAGATCAATATCAACTTTAATGTTATTTTCTCTTAATTTCTTTGCAATCTTCAGGCTTTCATTTAAGGTTTGTATTGGAATAATGAAAACTTTAGCAACAGTTTTTTGTTCAATTTTATTTTTTTCCTTATAAGCATCAAAGATTCTGTCTACACCAAAACTAACACCTGTTGAAGGATATTCTT
>CAZSMA010000011.1:17605-22479 GCA_964608065.1 uncultured Methanosarcinales archaeon | reverse complement strand
ATGAAAATTCTAATCTTAGGAAAAAACGGAATGCTTGGTTCTGATTTAATTAAAGTTTTCCCAGACTCAACTAATTTCTCAAAAGAAGATTTAGATATCATAAATAAACAACAAGTAATAAAAAAAATTACAGAATTAAAACCAGAAATTGTAATAAATTCAACAGGTTTCACAAGAGTAGATGAAGCAGAAACTAAAAAAGAAATAGCATACAATATTAATGTTGAAGGTGTCAAAAACATTACAGATACTTGCAAAAAGATAAGGGCAACTTTAATCCATATAAGCACAGATTACGTCTTTGATGGTAAAAAGGAATTTTACAAAGAAAACGATAAAAAAAATCCAATAAACTTCTACGGTAAAACAAAAGCAGAAGCAGAAGACTATATAATAAACACATACGACCGCTATTATGTTATAAGAACAGCATGGCTTTTTGGAGAAAAAGGAAAAAATTTTGTTAAGTTCATCCTGAAACAGAAAAAAAGAGAATTAAAAATTATTGATGACCAGTTTGGAAGCCCAACTTACACCTTAGATCTAGCAAAAAAAATAAAAGAAATCATAGAAAAAGAAAAATATGGAGTCTACCATGTAACCAACAAAGGTTATTGTTCATGGAAACAATTTGCACAGGAAATAGTAAAAATAAAAAACATAAATTTAAATATAAAAGGCATAAAATCAAGTAAAGTTAAAAGAGCAGCCATTAGACCTAAAAAAAGTATTTTATTGAATACAAAACTTGAAGATTTAAGGCCATGGCAGGAAGCTCTGGGTGATTTTTTAGGATGAAAGGAATTGTTTTAGCAGGTGGTTCAGGCTCAAGGCTTTCTCCACTTACAAAAGTAACAAATAAACATTTATTGCCTGTATGGAACAAACCTATGATATATTATCCGATAAATACCTTAATCAACGCAGGTATCAAAGACATCTTGATTATAAGCGGTCCTGAACATTCTGGTCATTTTTCAAAATTACTCAGCTCAGGAAAAGAATTTGGAGTAAAATTCACATACGAAATACAGGATAAAGCAGGAGGAATTGCACAAGCACTTAGCTTGGCAGAAGATTTTGTAGACGACAGCAGTGTTGCAGTTATCCTTGGAGATAATATTTTTGAAGATAAACTAAATTTCAACGATTTTGAAACAGGATCAAGAATATATCTTAAAGAAGTCCATGATCCAGAAAGATTTGGAGTTGCAGACATAAAAGGAGATAAAATAACATCCATCATAGAAAAACCAAAAAATCCAAAATCAAACTTAGCAGTAACAGGAATTTATATTTACGACAGCAAAGTATTTGACATAATCAAAACTTTAAAACCCTCTAACAGAGGAGAACTAGAGATAACAGATGTAAACAATGCTTACATCAAAGAAAAAAAAATGCAGTTCAGAGTTCTAGAAGGTTTCTGGTCAGATGCAGGAACATTTGAATCTTTGTTCAAAGCTTCAAAGTTTTTGAAAGAGAACTCTAATTAATTTGTTTAACAGCATCCTGTAAATTGTCAACAACAAAATCAGCCTTAACATTATACTTACCATCTTCTCCTTTCTGCCCAGTTTTAACTAATATTGTCTTGCACCCAGCATTCTTCCCAGCCATTATATCAGAAGTCTGGTCACCAATAAAATAACTGTTCTTTAAATCAACACCTAACTCTTTCTCAGCCCTTTTGAACAATCCAATTCCAGGTTTCCTGCAATCGCATTTCTCACTCAGACTATGAGGGCAGAAATAAATCTTATCAATCATTATCTTATTCTTTGAAAACTGCTTCAGCATTTCTTTATTAACTCTAAAAAAATCCTCTTTAGTAAAATAACCAAGCCCAATTCCAGGCTGGTTTGTAATAATAACTAACTTATACCCTTTGTCCTGCATCAACTTTAAACCACTAACAACCTTATGTAATAACTTAAACTTCTCAGGCTCATGCAGATAATCAACTTCTTCATTGATTGTTCCGTCTCTGTCAATAAATACAGCCTTATTCTTCATCTTTTGAATCAAATTTGTAGTACTCTTACCTTTGACCATAGGAATAATAACAGCTTTCCCTCCATAAGATTCAACAAAAGGCCTTGATTTCAAATCTTCCAGCTTATAATCTCCTCCTTTAATATATAAATCAGGTTTTAATATCTCCAAAGTCTTTCTTACATTCTTTTCAGGATGCTCAGTAACATAATCAACTGATTTTAAACTATCTATAATCTTCTGCCTGTCTTTCAGAGTATTTATAGGCCTGCTAGGACCTTTCAGACTTTTAGCAGATTCATCAGTATTAAGACTAACAACCAAAACATCACATAACTTCTTGCACTCTTCCAGATAAGTTACATGACCAACATGCAAAATATCAAACACACCATTAGTAAAACCTATCTTCTTTTCCTTTAAATTTAAAAGACTTTTTTTTAATTTATTCCTTGGAACTATCATCTTCAACAGCTTTTTTCAATTCATCAACACTTACAGTTGCAGTCCCCAGTTTTCCAACAACAATCCCTGCAGCATAATTCGCTAAAATAGCAGCATCTTTGACAGAAGCTCCAGAAGCAAGAGCTAAAGTTGATACAGCAACAACAGTATCACCAGCACCTGTAACATCATAAACTTCTTTTGCTTTAGTCGGAATATGAGTAATCTCTCCTTTTTTCTCAAACAGACTCATTCCTTTCTCTCCTTTTGTAATCAGGATATCTGAATCCATTTTTTTTAATAATTTTCCACCAGCAATAACCAAATCATCATCATTTCTGATATCCATATCAGCCATGACACTGACTTCATAATTATTAGGAGTAACCAAAGTAACACCCTTATAACCAACAGAATGCTTTGTCTTTGGGTCAACAACAACTATTTTATCTTTAACCAAATTTATTAAATCATTAAAAAAATCCTTTGTCACAATACCCTTGGCATAATCAGAAATAATTATTGCATCAACCTCTTTTTCCTTTTCCTTTATATAATCAAATATTTTCTTTCTTGTATCTTCATTTATTTCACTAACATCTTCATAATCAACTCTAAGCAATTGCTGGCCTTTACCCATTATCCTTATCTTCTGTATTGTCGGCCTTGTCACAGAAACAACAACACCGTCTGTATTAATCTTTTTTCTTCCAAGCTCATCTAATAAAAGATCTTTAGCATCATCATCACCAACAACACCTACAACATAGACTCTGCCACCTAAAGCGCTTATGTTATTAGCAGTATTAGCAGCACCGCCTGGAGCATACGTTTCCTTGCCTACATTAACAACCTGTACAGGAGCCTCAGGACTGATTCTTGTAACATCTCCCCAGATTGATTTATCAAGCATAATATCTCCTATAACTAATATTTTTTTACCTTTGAAATCATCTAATGTCTTAATTAATTCTTTATCCATCCTAACTCCTCCATATAATCTATTACCTTTTTTTTTAGTTCCAATTTAGCTTTAAAGCCTAAATATTTTTCAGCATTAGTTGTATCAGCATGTGTATTGCTTTGATATGTTTTGGGATCATAAGGCATATCAAAATATTCTATTTTTAGTTTAGTGCCAAAAACATCATTCAATATCTTTACTAACTGGTTAAAATCTGTAGCAACCCCAGTACCTACATTATATATCCCAGATTTAGCATTAACAGCCTTAATTGTAGCATCAACAGCATCCTTAACATATATATGGTCTCTTTTTTGCTCTCCCCATTTAAACAATCTTGGGTTTTTTCCATCTTTGATCTGTTTAGCAAGATGATAGATCATTGAAGCTGGCCTTCCTTTATACACTTCTCTTGGCCCAAATACATTAAAATACCTTAAACCAACTATATGCATCTTGTCAAAAAGTTTAGAAGCCATACTATCCATCATTAATTTTGATTTGCCGTAAGCACTCAATATTTCTTTCTCTTGACTCTCTTTCATTGGAACTTTTCCATTTCCATACAAACCAGCAGTAGAAGCATAAATAAGTTTTGCATTGTTTCTTTTTGCCAATTCAATAATATTCTTAAAACCATCAACATTTGCTCTTATTGTCTCCTTATCATCCTTAAATCTAGGGTCAGTTATAGCAGCTTCATGAAATATCACATCAAAATCTTCATTCAGCTCAAAAGGTTTTGAAACATCAATTTCCATAAATTTTCCTTTAAATCCTTTAAGATTACTTTTAGAACCAGTAAGAAGATTATCAACCACAATAACTTCATTCTTTATTTTCTCCAACTCTAAAGCAAGATTACTTCCGATAAATCCTGCTCCGCCTGTAACTAAACATTTCATTTTTATTATTTTTTAAACAAACTCTTCTCAATCAAATGACAGACAATATGTCCAATAGTTATATGCACTTCCTGGATTCTTGCAGTATTTTCTGAAGGAACAACTAAACTCAAATCAGCTATATCCTTCAACTTACCGCCATCATTGCCTGTAAACACAATTGTAAAAGCACCATTCTTTTTAGCCTGCTCAATACCTTTTATCACATTGACTGAATTACCGCTTGTACTTAATCCAATAACAACATCTTTATCAGTAGCCAGATTTTGCAGCTGTCTTTCAAAAATCTGGTCAAAACCCCAATCATTACCAATAGCAGTTAGCATTGAAGTATTAGTTGTCAAAGATATAGCACTCAAAGCCTTTCTTTCTTTAACCTCAAATTGATGCACTAACTCTGTTGCCAAATGCTGAGCATCAGCTGCACTACCACCATTACCAAAAAGAATTAACTTGCCATCATTCTTATAAGCTTCAATTATCTTTAAAGCAACTTCTTCAATCTTATCAGAAAGTTCTTCAGCTACTTTCTTCTTTAACTCTGCGCTTTCACATAGCTTTTGTTT
>CAZSMA010000011.1:15379-17505 GCA_964608065.1 uncultured Methanosarcinales archaeon | reverse complement strand
ACTGCTAACCTTTTTGGTTAGCAGCACTGGAGAGGAGGTCTTTAGATAATATAAAGTATGAATAGTTCATACTACTATATAAATATTTCTATACTGAAGTATATATATCCCCAAATCTAATATATAAAATAGAAATCTTTATAAATTCATACTCATTCATACTTCTTAATGAAAAAAACAAAAATTGCAATTTCTATTGATAAACCTTTACTAGAACTAATAGATTCAAAAGTAGACGGCTCTGTTATAAGGTCAAGATCACAAGCTATGGAATTTTTCCTTAGAAAAGGTGTAGGAGAACAAACTATAAAACAAGCAGTAATGATGGTGCATAGAAAAGACATTGATTGTCTGCTTCAGCCATTTAATGGAACTTCTCTTATCCGAAAACAGCTTGACTTTCTTAATGACAACAAAATAAATGAATTATTCATAGTTACAGAAAAAAATGATAAAATTGACTTGTTAAAAAAAGAAATATCAAACTCTAAAGTAGAAGTCAAAATAATATTTGAAAAAGAATCCAAAGGAACAGCATCCTGTCTAAACCAGATAAAAGATTACATAAAAAATGATTTTATTGTAATGAACGGAGACACTTATAATAATTTCAATTTAATTAAAATGATGAACAAGCATACAGGCACAAATAAGATAGCAACAATGGGTTTGATAACATCAAGCGAACCATCCAAATACATGTCAGTAACTTTAGAAGGGGATTCTGTAATTTTTGTAGAAGGAAAACAAAAAACAGGCTACATAATCAATGCAGGCATCTATATATTCAATCCTGAAATATTCAATTATACTAAAACTGCTAAAAGCCTGGAAATAGAAGTCTTGCCAAGACTAACTCAGACTAATGCTTTGCAAGGCTATTTTACTTATGGAGAATATAAACATTTTAGTTAGGTGATAAATATCACAGAAATCAAAGATTTCTGGGATGTCAAAAACCGGAGGTTTTTCAACATGAAAAAAATAATACCAGCAAGAAGAACATCTAAAATAACATATGCAATCAGAGATTTGGTTATTACAGCAAAAAAAATAGAAAAAGAAACAGGAGAAAAAGTCCTTTATCTCAATATTGGAGATCCGAATAAATATGATTTTGAAACTCCGCCGCACATGTTTGAAGCAATAGCAGCTAACAACATGAAATCTCAATCTTACAGTGATTCATTAGGAATAGAAGAAGCCAGAGAAGTGTTAGCAAAAGAAGCAGCAAGAAAAAAAATAAAAAATATAACTACAGAGGATGTTATTGTTTTCAATGGTGGAAGCGAAGCTTTAACACAAGGAATGACTGCTCTTGTCAACCCAGGAGAAAACATTCTAACACCTTGTCCAGGCTATCCCATGTTTACAGCTTTAGTCAATTATTGTGAAGGTGTCCAGAACCCATATTTATTAAATGAAGAAGATGGATGGCAGCCAGATTTGGATGACATCAGAAAAAAGATCAATGACAAAACTCGTGGATTAATAATAATTAACCCAAACAACCCAACTGGTGGAGTCTATGACAAAAAAACACTGAAAGGTTTAATCGATATTGCAGCTGAAAACAACTTATTAATATTTGCAGATGAAACCTATGATCAATTATTATTTGATGGAGAAGAACATATTGCTTTAGCATCTTTAACAGATGAAGTTCCAATTGTAACTTCTGGAAGCTTGTCAAAAAACTTCTTATGCCCTGGCTGGAGAATTGGGTGGCTTTTTTTCTCAGGACCAAAAGAACTTATTGCAGACTACAAAGAAGCAATTGGAAAACTATCTAGAGCCCGTTTATGTCCTATACATCCACAACAATATGCAATTAAAGCTGCATTTGAAGGACCGCAAGAACATCTTAAAGACACTGTCAAAAGAATGCAGGAAAGAAGAGATGTAACTTTCAAAAGAATGAATGAAATTGATGGATTAAGCTGTGTAAAGCCAAAAGGAGCATTCTATGCTTTCCCAAGGATTGATAATGAAAAAGTAAAAACAGATGTTGAATTTACTGTTAATTTACTTCGTGAAGAAAAAGTCCTGTTTGTCCATGGCACAGGCTTCACAGAAAAACCAGGAACAAAACACTTCAGAATAGCTTTCTTAAGCAAACCAGAAAT
>CAZSMA010000011.1:0-15279 GCA_964608065.1 uncultured Methanosarcinales archaeon | reverse complement strand
GGACTGCAATCCAGATTCTTAAACAAACCCAGATTACCTTTTCCAAAAGGACCAAATATAACAGGGGTCTCAGGCCCAAACAACCCAATTGTCTTAACTCCCTGTGCCGCAGCTATATGCATTGGCCCAGAATCATTGCCAATAAACAAACTGCATTTCTCAATCAAATAAATTGTTTTTCCTAAATCAAAACCACTAACATGAGCATCATTATTCATCAGGCTTTTTATTTTCTCCATCAAAGATCTTTCTCCGTTGCTTCCAACCAAAACAATCTTAGCATTATACTTCTCAACTAACTTATCAGCCAGTTTAGCAAAATTACTTTCATCCCATCTTCTCTCAGGAACTGTAGTTCCAGTCCCAATCCCAAGCCCAACAACAAAACCTTTTATCTTATTATTACTTAAAAAATCATTCACAAACTTCTTATTATCATCAGAAACATCTATCTTTTCCAGCTCAAAATCATCTCCATTAACTAATCTAAGATTATTAAGAACAGAATGTTTTTTATTATCAAACTTTATTTTATCATTATACAATATACTTCTGATTCTATTAGAAAAACCAACCCTTTTACGACCTAAAAAATAACTTATTATAGCAGAGATATTAAGCCAATGCTCTGTATCAATCACTAAATCAAATTTATTATTATATTTTGTTATTAACTTAAGTAATTTTCCAAAACCCAAATCCAAAAACAACTTATCATCAACATTTTTATTTCCAAAAAACAAAGCATCATTCTTCTTTGGAACCAAAACTGTTATCTTAGCTTTAGGATGCTTTCTTTTCAACGCCTTTAGAATAGGCATTGCATTAACACAGCTTCCAATCCCCCAGAACATAATAACTAATATATCATTAATCTCCTTAGACTTTCTCTTAAACAAACTAAATAAATAAAGAACAAAACAGATTATTGTTCCAACACTTCTGTCAACAAATTTAATAAAAGATTTTTTCATTCAATAAGCAATTACTAATAGTGTATATAAACTTTACTTCTTCATAGCCATCTTCCTGACTATCTCTTCCATCTTACGTTGATTCTTCCTAATAAGGGTATATGAATAAAATATAAAACCAATCATAAACATAAACCCGGCTATTATGAAAAAATCCAATGGCCTCTGTAACTTCAACACACCTTTAATTAAAAAATCCAGAGAATTTGGAAAAAAAGCAATTAACATAAACAATACCCACACTATAATCCAAAACCCGCCTTCTTTTGTTGTAAACTCTCTTCTCTTCCCACTAAGAAATGTTATATACACCATAAAAAGCCCAAATAACAATCCTAATATTTGTATTCCTAAAACCATTTTCCTAACCTCCATATTAAAAGATTAATTATAATCTTTATACCGTCAATAACAGTTGTCCCTTTATACTTATCTGAATAAATTGTTTGTATTGGAATTTCTTTATACTTCAGATGCTGCCTTCCTGCATTCGCAATCATCTCTGACTCCAGACTATAATCCAAAGCCTTCCATCTGACTTTCCTGTAAGCTTCTGCAGTAAAAGTCCTGTATCCGCATTGAGTATCTCTTAAATCAATCCCATATAATAATTTTGTTATTTTATTTATCATCCAGTTGCCAGCTCTTAAAACAAAAGGCATTCTCTTATCTAATTTCCTATAACCAAAAACAATATCAACATCTTCAATAGCTTTCAAAAAATTAGGAATCTCAACCGGATCATGCTGCAGATCAGCATCTAAAACAACAATAATCTCACATCCATCATCCAAAGCATAATCACAACCTGTTTTAAGAGCAGCACCTTTGCCCATATTAACAATATGTTTCAGAACAACGCTTTTTTCTTTCTTAGAAACATCAAAAGTATTATCTTTGCTGCCATCATCAACAACAATAATATTATCACAATATTTCTTAGTCTTTCTTATGACCTCTGCTATATGTTTTTCCTCATTATAAGCAGCTATCACAACATATATTTTTTTAGACATTTTCATCTGTTGATTCAGAAACAACTTCCTCTAATATATTTTCAAGTTCTTCTTCAGAAATATCTTCCTCAACATCTTCAATTTCAACTTGTACTTCATCAGAAACAATCTCTTCTTCAACAGGTTCAGACTCTTTAAAAACATCTAACTTATTATCTTGTTTACCATCCCAATCAACCTTCCATATAATAATCCTTTCTCCATAAATCCCAGTTTCATCGCTGAATTTCTCAAAATGTTTTAAGCCATGACCTTCCATATAAAATAATCTTGTAAACATACTTCCATCCAACTCAGGAGCTGTCAACAACCTCTTATAACCATTTTCTTGTGGAATCAGCACCATACTAACCCCTATATTATTATCATAACTCTTCCTAAGAACACTGTCTTCAGTAGGATAAACCAATGAATTTGGATGCATAACTCCTTGTTGTGTATTAACCTCAGCCTCCATTGTTGTAAGGTTTATTTTAACCTGTACATTACTTATACTGCAACTGATGCTGTCATTTGATAGTTTACTGCATGAATCCACACCAGAAGAATAACTTGGCCAGGGAGCAATCCATGAATTTGCTTCTTTGCTGTCTGTAATACTTTGAACTTCATAATAAATATTTTCTGCTTTCTCTTTTGTATAATCAAACCTTTCTTGTAAAAATTCAACTGCTTTATCTAAACTGCCATACTCTTTCTTTTTCAATGTATTATAGATTAAAGCTCTGTCAAAATTCCAGCTTCCAAAATGAGCCCACACTCCGCTTTTTCCTATCATATCTTCTGAAGTTATAAAATAATTTTCTGGAGGATCACAATGTGTCAAATCCAGAATCATATCAGCTTCCTCATTAGTAATTCCATGTTCTTTTAATTTTGATTTTGCTTCCACTTTACCTAAAACAACTACTTCATATAATATATCAACTGTCTTAGCCCCGTCTTTTATTATATTATCCAGTTCATTAAATGCTAGAACTTTATGGTCTGCACCACTGCAATCCAACATCCTCAATATACCAATAGCTTCATCTTCATCATCAGTCAACAATGTCTTGCCAATCCAATGTGCTTGAGGACTATTCTGGCTAGTCCCATCAAATGTAACAGCCCTGTTCCCAATCATCTTAAACCAATGGCCAAAATCCCACCAGCTATTAATTATTGCATCAGGAGCAGCAGCATTATCAATCCTCTTTAATGAATTATACCATGCATCATCCATGCTTGGAAGTTCATTCATTGCAGTACTCTCAGCTGATTTTATAGGATTTATCAGCAATAAAGATAAAACAATAAATAAAGCAATTTTTGAAACATACTTATTGACACCAATCTCTTTAGTCATCCATTTCGTAATATATTGATAAACAATTCCAACACCAACCCCCACTGCAATGCTAAAAGCAGGAACTAATAATAAAACAAACCTTATACCTCTTGTACTTCCAAATAATGCTCCTACAAACCATATAATAAGAATAGCAGCATATTTAACATCTACCTTGCCGTGTCTATCTTTTTTTAACAAAGCTAATATGATACCTAAAACAGCAATAAAAAATAAGAATCTTTGCCCCATACTAATCAGGTCAATAGCTTCTTTTATGCTTACTTCATTCTGCTCTGCAACTGTTGTAAACACATTAGGCCATATGGTTGTGATACCAACTTCATGTAATGCTACTATGGATGAAGGCCCTGAAAAAACCATGTTAAACCTGCCGAAATTAGTAAACACAGTTACAAAAAATAAAGACGATATAAAAAATAAAATAGCAAGCATCAAAGTGTTTTTGATAGCTGGCTGTTTAATAAAATTAATTAAATTTCCTTTCAGCTCAGACCTATGGGTTACAATATAATATAAAATGTAGACTCCTATTGCAGCCATAAGAACGTCAAAAATATACCACCAACCCAACCAGGCAAAACTATAAACACCGCAAAAAAATCCTGCTGAAATTACCAATCCAAATCTCTTCAGATTATCTTTTGCTTCAAATGACTCCAAAAAAAGCCAGGTTATCAATAAAGGTAATAATACATTATAAGCATCAGTATCTGCAAACCCTCCAGCTGTTCTTCCTAAAAATGAAGGATGTATTGCAACAAGAATACCTGTTACTAACCCTCCAAAATTGCCTCCTAATCTTCTTCCAATAAAAAATGCAGGGATAATCGCCAGAGCAGAAAGCAAGACAGGAACATAAAATATTATGTTTTTTAACTCTAAACTCCTATTAAAAAAATGTAAAAACTTGTAAAGATAAGCTTCAAAATATGCATGAAGCATATCATCTTTAGGCAAAGGCCTTCCTCCAGGAGCAAGCATAAATGTATCCCATTGCCTTCCGTCCTTAACAGCATCTCCTGGGTGACCGTTCTTCAGAACATTATCTGCATGCCTCATCCAAAAATAAGGATCAATTGCCAGCAGATAAGTCTGTCCAGAATCGTCCTGTAACCTTGATTTAAAAGATTCAGAATATCCCTTTAATGCATCTTTATAGCTAACTTGCTGCAGTCCTTCAGGACCAGGAGCAAATACATTACCAGAATCCAATAAATTATTCAATTCATCATCTATAATCTTTTTTCTGTTTGCATCTGGCAAATTAGGATATACTTGATTAACTTGAGCAGTAACAACCTCTCTGTTAAAATTAACAATATTGCTTCTTGCCCAATTATCTGTAACAGGTAAATTTAAAGGATATAATCTAAAATGGATGCTAAAAGACATCGCTATAATTATTATCAATAAAGGAACTAAATATTTTTTATTCTTATTAAAAAAACCAGCAATCTTTTTAGTATCAAAAGATATTTCTTCACCATCACTTTCTTTTTCCTTTTTCCCTCCTTTCAATCCTTTGAAAACACCTTTTATCTTATCTTTTGCCTTAGACAGATCAAAACTTACTTCTTCATCTTCAGATTTAGTTTCTTCTTTAACTTCAATTTTCTCTTCTTTCTTAATATCATCCTTAGGCTTATCTTTCTTCTTAAAGATATTTTTCACTTTAGAAAAATCCAATGAAAATTCCTCATCATCTTTTTCCTCATCTTCAACTAATTCTTTCTTTCCCTCTTTAACCATTTCTTTCTTCTTCTTAAAAATATTCTTAACCTTAGAAAAATCCAAAGAAAATTCTTCATCAGAATTTTCGTGGATACCGGAAATCTTTGATTTCCCAGTATCAATATCTAACTCCTCTTCTTCAATTTCCTTAACTTTATTCTCTTCTTTAAGCTTTTTTTCCAATTTATTCCCCCAGAGCCGATAGGAATTGTAATTAATTTATAAATATGTCGGATTTATAATAATTTAGTTGAAAAAAATAAAAACCTTGGTTCATTAACCAGTAATCTAACCAATAATCGCAATGGAAAATCCCTGTCATAACTTCCTAAAACATTCTTTACTCCTGAACCACTAACTAACTTGACTAAATAATCATAATCTTTATCATTGAATCTGTTAAGAACATTCCTTATCATCAAATGCATCCTTAAATCCTTGTTAACATTAAAGCAAAGCCTTTCATATGATTTATTATCTGTTATACTTTTAGCAAGACACTTAGCTGCCATCAATCCGTGCACTAATCCTCCACCTGTAGTTGCCTTAACATGGGTTGCAGCATCTCCTACTAAAAAAACATTATCTTTCTGAACTTTAACATTTGGACTATATATAGGCATAACCCCTCCTTGTTTTTCTATTATATCCTTTTCTATTACACCTTTCATCCTCAAGAACTTTTGAAAAAAATATAATGAATTTTTTCTTGTAGCCAACCCTATCCTTGCAATTTTGTCTGACTCAGGAACAACCCATCCAAAAAAATTTGGAAAATTTCTGCCAAAATAAGTTTCATAGCAATTTTCCTCGAAATTACCTTTAACCCTCACCTGATTTCCTACATAAAATTTTCTTTCCCCATACATGGAAAATATTTTTGCAACCTGGCTTAAAGGACCATCAGCTCCAATTATTTTTTTTATTTTTTTTATTTTTATTTTATTGTTTTTCAAATCTTTAATAATTAAATCATTACTTTTTTTACCAATAAACTTATGATTAAGATGTAGATTAACTCCAGCATCTATTGCTTTATTCGCCAAATACTGATCAAACTTTGTTCTGTCAATAACAAACTCCTTTTTCTTAAGATCCAACTCAACAAAACTATTATTAGGTGCAAAAACTTTAACTTTATCCAAAGTATTAACTAAAAACTCTTTCTTAACTCCAATAACTTCCTTGAAAGAATTAGTTACAATTCCAGTGCACTGAAACGGCTTGCCAATAACTTTATCTTCTTCATATATGTTTACATCAAGCCCAACTTTAGCTAGCAAATAACCGGCATAGCAACCAATTGGACCCCCTCCAATTATAGTAATCATCATCTCTTCAAAAATTACTATATTATATATAGTTATTGGATTGAAACTTAACTATTAATAGATAGTTATATTATAGTATTATCCAAAAGTAACAACAAAAAAGAAACCTTTATATACTTAACCTATATTTCCTACTAAATCTATTGTAATAACTTATCAATAAGTAGGGGGTAAAAAATGAATTTTGACTTTAAAAAACCATTGTTAATTCTAACTTGTGTAAGTATGTTTATAATAACCATATTGAGTGCTAATGCTTTATATGGTCAAATAGGAGATTCTTGCGGACATGAAGACGATAATGGTACTATTATTGATCCTTGTAATCAATCTTTAGACTGTATTTATAGTACATGTTATGCAAAAGCAGAAACAAATTGCTGGCTAGGAGATGAGCAATGTGGTGGTGAAGATCATACTAATGTAATGGCTTGCATAGAAAGTAAATATGAAGATCCAGAATGCTTAGGACGTCACGCATATCCTTGCGGTAATCAATTTATAGGACCTCAAGATCATAAATGTGCTCCTGATTTTGAATGTAAAGAAAATTTCCAAGGTTGGTATTGGTGTGTATATAACCCGCCTCCAGCACCAATTGTAGAATGTCAGACAGATAACTGCAATATAGGAGATTATAGATGTGATCCTAACTTACCTTCTAATACACAAACAGTTCCTCAAGGAGAAACATGTACTTTTACAGGAACAGTAACACAGCACGGCAATGCTTGGATTAATCCAGCAACATTAACAATAAATGGAAACAACTGCTATAAAGAAGTTGAATATTATGATTGCGAAAATAAATATTATAGTGTAAAATGCAATGAAGGAACAGTTACATTCTCAACTGATGACAGTTCATATTTTACATTAAATAAATATTGTGAGTCAGTGCCAGAATGTACTACTGATGATGATTGTCAGGTAATCCAGACAGCTTTTTGTAAAAATGATTTAGTAAAAGGCTATGAAGGAAGATGTATTAATAACAAATGTGTTGCAGAAGAGGTAACCTTACAGAATTGTAATGACGGACTATATTGCAATGGCCAGGAAACTTGTGAAAATTCACAATGTGTCTCAGGCACAGCAATTGACTGTTCTTCAAATGATATAACAGGAATATCAACATGTAACAACAACCCAGACAACAACCCATTAACATTTGATTATAGAGCTTCATTTACATCAGCATGTGTTGAACCAGGAATATGTGAAACAAGCTGTGATACAATAACACACACTTGCGACACATCTTGTGGAGCAGAATGTGAACAGGATCCTGATTGTTCAATAACTGAATGCGATAACTTAGACAAATGCGTTGATAATGATTATCATGATTATGATGATAGAACTAATGATTGTTCAGAATGCGCTTGTGAAACAAACTCATGCAATCAATATACAGTTTATGAAAACGATCCAAGATGCACTGAATGTACAACAGATAATGATTGTAACACCTTAGACAATGATTATTGTAGTGGAGATTTAATAAAACACGACGAAGGAAAATGTGTTAATTATGAATGTGAGATAGAAACTACAACTTCATTTAATTGTGAAGATAATAATAATGCTTATTGCAGCGACCCAAAGATAATCTATGAAGATTATACCTGCGATAATGCTCAATGTGTTTTAAGCACAACATCAAGTGCATGCGATACTACAAATTGCAATGCAGAATGCGAACAAGATTCTGATTGTAATGATAATGATGAAACCACAAATGATTACTGTATTAGTTGCAGTTGTGTAAATGAATATACACCTTACTGCGGAAATGGAATAATTGATTATGGAGAAGACTGTGAATCAAATAACTTAAATGGATTTACTTGTCCAAATTTTTATGATTATATAGACAACACAGTTATCTATTTCACAGGAGGAGACATATCATGTACTAATTGTATGTTTGATTTCTCACAATGCATCTTACCTCAATGTGCAGACGGTATTGACAACGACTATGATGGATTAACAGATTATCCTGATGATACAGGTTGTGAAAATTATAATGATAATGATGAATATAATTCAATACCAGAACCTACTGAAAGCAACTCAGAAGAACTAACAGTAAAAAGGATAACCATAATCAATGAAGACATGCTAAGAGTTGGAGACGATATTTTATTGATTGTTACATTATACAATGATGGAAACACAAACTTAAAAGATCTTAAAATCACAGCAGTAGCCCCAGAACTGGCAATGAAAAAAAACACAGGAAGATTTGATTTAAAGAAAAACAAAGAAATTACAAAAACAATATTATTAGAAAACATTCCAGACTTACCAAAAGGTTGCAGCAGATGTGCAGAATCAGATGAATATGACATAAGAATCACAGTCAGCAATGATATATTAAGCAGAGTAATTTATCGTCCAGTAAAAATAAAAAATTAATCATCATATAGTCAATAACAATAATCTTTATATACAAGTAGTGATTACTAAGGAATAGTCATAAGACGTAGTCACTCCAGTATGCTAAAAGAACCGAAAGGTTTATATACTAGTTTGTGATTACAAGGCAATAGAGATACAATCTCTTATACAAAAAAAAAAAAAATAAATCTCAAACAAAATTTTAGGGGGTAAACAAAAAATGAAAAAATATAAGTTAATAAGCTTACTAGCGGTTTTCTTAGTAGGAATTCTAGCTTTAAGCGGAATAGCTAATGCAGCTACACCATTTAGTATTGATGAGCTGGAACTTAATGAAGACGCTTTAAATCTATTTGGAGGTAATCCAAGAGATTTGAAAAGAGGAGAAGAATTCGAAGTTAAAATACATCTACATTCAACAATTGATGTTGAAGACGTACAAGTAGAAGTAGAGCTTCGTGGTTATGATCATAATGATCGTGTTGAAGCAATAAGCGATGTTTTTGATTTAGAAGCAAACGACAATCATGTAGAAGAACTAACCTTAAAGTTTGCAGACAGACTTGAACCTGGAAAATATAGGTTAAGAGTTGAAGTGCAAGATAGATACAGTGAAGGACTAGAACAAGACTATGAACTTAATATCAAAGCACAAAAACATTTCCTAACAATTAAAGACGTTGTTTTCTCACCAGAAAACACAGTCAGAGCAGGTAGAGCTTTACTAACAACTGTGAGAGTTGCTAACGATGGAGACACAGAAGAAGAAGGTGTTAAAGTCAAAGTTAGCATCCCAGCTTTAGGAATCTCAGCTTCAGATTATATTGATGAATTAAAAGAAGAAGGAGACGATGATGGCGATGATGTAAAGACAAGTGAAGAACTTTACATGAGAATCCCAGAATGCGCAGAATCAGGAGATTATAAAGTTAGAGTTGAAGTAATCTATGATGATGGCGATGAAAAAGTCACAAAAGAATCAATGATAACTGTTACAGAAGGAGAGTTTTGCTCAGCATCTGTTCCAGATTCAAAACCTAAAACAATAATTACTGTTGGCGTTGAAAGCCAAGATGTAACTCAAGGACAAGGCGGAGCTGTTTACCCACTAACCCTAACTAATATGGGAACCGCAACAAGAAGTTACACAGTAAATGTTGAAGGCGTTGATACATTTGGAGCATCAAGAATAAGCCCAAGCAACTTTGTTGTATTAGGCGCTGGCGAAACTAAAGCACTTTACACTTACATTTCAGCAAATGAAAACGCACCAGTTGGTGGAAACGTTTTCGCATTAACAATAAGTTCAGGAGGAAACGTTTTACAGCAACTAACATTAAAAGCAAACATCCTAGAAAAAGCATCAACAGGATGGAGCAAAATTAAGAGGGCTTTAGAAGTTGGCTTAGTAATATTAGCAATCGTACTTGTTATCCTAGGATTAATCATAGGATTCAGCAAGTTAAAAGGTAGAGAAGACTCAGAAGATACAGAAAGCCAAACCTATTATTAATTATTTTTTTTTTTTTTTTTTTATAAACTAATTTCTTTCTAAAAACTTACATTACCTCATTATCACTTGGGACTAGAGGATGAGATTAATATGAAAACATATAAAATACTATTATTGACAATATTCACCCTGATTCTAGTCCAATCAGTATGTTCTTTAGATAATAACCTATATGTTGCATCAAAATACAATAAACAAGAAATTTGCCCATGTACATCTTCTGTATTTGAGTTTGAAATAAAAAACATAGGCTTACATCCTGAAATATATACTTTAGATGTAGATAAAGAATTTAGGCAATGGACTACATTCAGTAATAATAATATATTATTAGATCCAGGCAAGAAGATAAAAGTATATGCAAATATGATGCCTGATTGCAACTTTTATGGCCATAGTAAATTAGATTTCTTTATTAGAACAACAACAACAAAACTTAAAGCCAAAATCCCTGTTGAATTAAACATTAATTCATGCTATATCCCTGATATTGAACCAAAAGAACTGACAATAGGCTATGACAAGACATCTACTGACTTAAATATAATAAACACAGGAAGTAAAACAGCTTCCTACCTATTAGTTTTAGATAAACCAGACTGGGCTGAAATAAAGCCTAATACTATAACAATAGGGCCTGGAAAAATAAAAACAGTAACTCTTAAAACAGAACCCTCAGAAAACATTAGAAAAGGAATATATCACACATCACTTATAACAGTTGTCAGTGAAAACAACGCGCAATATGAACATATAATAAGTATAAAACTAACCTCTCCAAGTATTTTCTCAAAATTATATGGCTTCTTTAAAGCAAACATAGCTAAATTCTTATTATACTCATTGTTAATATTCCTGCCTTTCTTAATAATCTTAATCCTAATATTATTATCCAGAAAAATAAAATCAAGACCTAAAAAAGAAAAAAGCAAAGTAAAAAAAATCGAAGAGAAGAAAGTTATAGAGAAAAAAATTAAACTAAAAAAGAAAACTAAAGCAAGAACAATAATAATACCTGAAAAAAACAAAAAGAAACTTATCTTTGGGATTATAGCGATATTCCTTATTTTAATTGTAGAAATAAATCTTTTTGCTTTCAAAGATAAACTTACATTTGAAACCAAAAAAAATATAACAATTCCAGAAGTCATACCACAAGTAGCCCAAATTAATGCCATATATCAGGGTACAATCACTGACATTGGCTTAACTATCTGGGACTTTATCTCAACCTATTATCTTTATTTAATAATCTCTGCTGTTCTGTTAGCAGTAATTATTGTTCTTTTAATTTTAATCATAAAGAAAAAGATAAAGATCAGCAGAGTTAAAGAAGGAAAAGTTGTAATAAAAAAAGAAAAAAAACCTAAATCTGATAAAAAATTAAAAATAAAAATATCAAGGAAAACAATAATTCCAATCATAATTGCTGTCTTGATTATAGGGTTAATATTTGCAGGAATAAGTTTATGGAAAATTATAAAGCCTTACTTACTATATATGGTGATAGGTTTTGTTCTTTTAGCAATAATCATATTTATAATAACAAGAAAAAAAAGAAAAACAAAATTTAAACCAAAAAAAATCGAAGAGAAGAAAGTTATAGAAAAAAAAATAATTGAAAAACTAAAGAAAAAGAAAATAAAAAAACCAAAAAGAAAGACATCAACAAAAACAATAAAAACATTTTTAAAAATCTTTGTAGTTATAGTTGTTCTGCTTTTGATCGCTCTTTTCATAACCATGAATTATGAAAAAATAAAAACACAAAAAGAAAAAGCAGAAAACTTTGTTGTTGACACATTCAGTAAAACAAAACAAGCAATGAATAGCTTATTAAAAATAAATTTTACAAGATTAATAAAATCAGAAGAAATAGAAATTGAACCAGGAATACCACCGCAAAAATGGGCTGTTAACACAATACATAATTTAGATTTATCAAAATATTTCTCAGACCCAGACAACGATCCATTAACATATTCAAGCACTCTGCCGGAAAACATTGCTGTTGAAATCAATGAAAACATAGCAACATTCAGCCCAGAATATAACTGGACTGGAATAAACAAAATTATATTCACAGCAGATGACGGAAAAGGCGGAGTTATGGAAAGCAATGAAGTTTATCTGATTGTAGAAGAAGAAAAACCAGGAGATGCAACAGACAAACTTATTAACTTAAAAACAAAGATCATAAACTTCTTTGTTGACATCAAAGACTATATTGTATTTTACTTAAACTACATAATAGCAGGATTTGTTATTTTAGTAATATTAATTCTAATAATAACCTACAATAAGAAATTACTAAAACTTATTGAAGGAGAAAAACCTAAAAGAAAGAAGAATTCTAAATAGACAAAACACCTGTAATCTGTAAAATCTTATATATTATTCCAAGAATAAACATTATAATTAAAAAATAACCAACAATTTTCTTTTTTTTCATAGAATACTCTGGATCCCTATCACCCAATTTCTTTGCTTTCCAAAACATTAACACAATTAAAATTCCTAAAATCCCGCCAGCCAATGCTCCAGCTACATCCAAAACTTTAAAGAACGCATGTTCAACTTTTAAGAAAATTATTATAAAAAAAACCATTATTGGAATTAAACAAGTTATAAAAAATGATTTATTTTTCTTTAGTTTAAAATCACAGCAGTACATGTCCTTCAAAGCAAGCCCGCAGGCTAAAAACGAAGTTGCCATAGTTAAAATACCAAATATTGTACCAATAAACAGCATTTTACTTCCTAAAACACTAGCCATTCCTAAAATTGCTCCATCAGTTACATTCTCTATGCCAGTAACACCAACAACAACTATTGCAAACAGCACATAAACTATCAATGGAACCAGACTACCAATTATAATTGCTTTCTTAAACAAATGTATATTATTCTTCAACTCTTTCTTCATTTCAGGAATAGAAGCCATCCCTAAATAAGCAAATAAAACAACACCATAAGGAATAAACATCTTTGATGCGCTAAAACTGCTAAGATTTCCAAACTTTATTGAAGAAAATGACAGCACAATTATCACCAGCACAACAACTAATACAAAAGCCATCAACACAAGCTCACTATCCTCAATAGCCTGAAACCCTTTGTATATCAACAAAGTTACTATTACAAAAAATATCAAGGAATAGATCACAGGACTTCCTCCTAAAAAACTGGAAAAAATAGCATGCAAAAAATCTCCTTCTTTGAGTGTATAAGCAATTAAAGCTCCGTATAAACCAAAAATCATAGAAAAAGTCATAAACTTTTTTCCTGTTTTGCCTAAATATTTTTCTGCATAACCCGCTAGTTGGTGATTTCCTTTTGTTCTCAATACAATCTCACCAACATAAAGATTTATTACTAAAACAGCCAACCCAATTAATACAATATTGATTAATCCAGTCAAAAATCCAGCTTTTGCAACAACATATGGAATTCCTAATACCCCTGCCCCTATTACCAGACCTGTTAAAGTTGCAATAGCCTCAAGAAATTGTTTCTTAACCATAAATAAAAATTAACACATAACTAGAATATATAGTTTTTTGTTTTAAATAAAATGGGGATGCCGCGATTTGAACGCGGACCTAGTGGTCACTTCCTCAAAGCGACTGACCACATTTAAGTCATTGGCATAAGCCTCATCGCTCCATGACTGGAGCCACTCATTCTAGCCAGGTTGTACGGATTACTCCTTTATACTACATCCCCTTTACTGCTTTAGAATTCAATAACATTATTTAAACTTTTGGGAAAATTTTTTCCCAAAATGGTTTAACAACTATATTCCTAAAAACTTATGGAATCTCCCACTTCTGTCTTTGTTTTTGCTATAATTCCAGCAGGCATCTCTATAATATACTGTGCAGGTTTATCAGCTATTACAATCCTAAAAGGTTTAAAGTTTTCCTTAATTTTAACAACTTTCTTGTTTTTATCTAACCACAAAACATCAATTGGATGCAAGATGAAGAACATATGTAAATTAACAATTTTTTCTTTCTTAAATATAAAAACCAAAGCCTTATCTGGCTTAGAAAACATAAAGCCTTTCATCTGTGAAAATACACTTTTACAATATTCCTTTTTTTTTTTCAAAATTTTGTTTTTGGAATTGTTTTTTATCATTCTTTTTATTTTATCTTAACATAAATATTTAAATAGTTATCTGTTTTACTAAATTGTATGGACAGAAGAGTTAAAAACAGGAACATTTTGGATAAATTTTGCATAGATTTTTGTAAAATTATTGATAAACATTGCAAGTATATAATAGTATCTGGTTTTGTTGCAATTTCTTCTGGAAGGGTAAGAGGTACAGAAGATATTGATATGATAATTCCTAAAATTAAAAAAGAAAAATTTATTAAACTTCACAATGATTTAATTAAAAATAATTTTGTATGTATGCAATCAGACAAATCTGAAGAAATTTATGATTACTTAAAAGATAGTGTGGGTGTAAGGTACACTTATAAAGACAAGGCTCTCCCGGAGATGGAAATTAAATTTTCAAAAGATGAGCTGGATGATTATCAACTAAGAACAAGGACTAAATTAAAGCTGACAGGATTGGATATATGGTTTAGCTCAATAAATATGAACATAGCCTTTAAGGAAGAATATCTTAAATCAGATAAAGATTTAGAAGATGCAAGGCACCTTAGAATAGTCTATTCAGAGTTTGTAGATGAAAAAGAAATAAAAAAAATAAAAAAAATGATAAAAAGGTTGAGATTATGAGAGATCCATCACATATGAAAAAAGTTGAAGAGTGGGCTCTTTTTGTTAAGAATAACCCTCTAAAATGGAAGAACATACATACTGAATTTATTGATGCGCAGTTTAAGAAATCTTTTTTTTTTTTTAATAGATTAAGTAAACAACCAGGTGGAAAAAAGAAGATATTAAAATTGTTTAACATAAAAAATAAAAAAGG
>CAZSMA010000010.1:0-22577 GCA_964608065.1 uncultured Methanosarcinales archaeon | reverse complement strand
CTTTAATTTTCACGAACAAGTTTTGTGTTTCTCGGAAATATTTTCCATGCTCCCACGTATAAATTACTTTTTCTACTGTAACATTTCCATTTGATGAAGTCATGCCATTTGTATAACTAGAAATCTTAATCTCTCTTGGAGCATTGATAAAATTATATTTTTCTAAATTTTCAATGGTAAAGTTTATCCAAGTATTTGAATTAATATTTTCAAAATAATAATCTTGCCATATAGTATACTCTTTTTCATTATCCCCTGTAATATTTACCTGACCTTCACCAATAGTTAAACCAATTGCTGTCCAATCAGAATGTATGTAAAATTCCATATTTTTTAAATTTCCATATCTCATTGAAGAAGGCTGGCTAAAAGAATATTCTTGTGAACTGGAACAACTTGCCGATGTACATCCAATTTGCGTATCATTTTCATAAGCAGTTCTTTGAGTAGTATTTTTTGAAGCTTCAACATCTAAAACTATTTTACCATGATTAGTACAATTTAAACTAAAGTTCAAATAAGCAGAAGCATAGACAGATAAAACACTTAAGTTCCATTCAATTTTCCTTGTGCTGGGATGCCATACTCCATCATTATAAATATTGGAAACATTACAATCTGTAGGAATTTTTGCAGTAACATTCCATCCAGAAGCAACTGAATCTCCTATGTTTTTAGCTTCTAAGCTATAATTATAAACTGTTCCAACTTGTGCACTTCTTGGTTCTGGCCAAGGATAATTTTCAGATTGTTGTACAACTGTTAAATCAAACTCAATGTGACTTTCACCACTATAATTCAAAGTTTGAATATAATATTGATTTTCTTCAGTCATATTCTTTCCAGCCCAGCTAACATTAAAATTTAAATTACCAGTTGTTGAGTAACTTGTTGGAGACCTTATTTGATAAGTCAATACAGCATATTTGTTAACAGATATCTCATTTAATTCCCATGTTAAGATATTAGTTATTAAGTTTGTAGATGAAGAGTTTAAGGTAACATCTCCCCTTAATCCTGGATTAGCAGGAGTCCATCCTTCTGAGAGAATTTCAGTAATTTTTGTAATTCCAGTTGTAGCGGCACACCCTTTATTGTGTACAGACAATTGCAAATCAAATACCTTGTTGTAACCAACAATAATTGGAGCTTCTCTTACAACTTCTATTATTGGGACAGCAGTTCCAGATTCAATTAATATTGGTTGTGTTGTTTTATTATTTGGTGCAACAAGATAAGTATAATCTATAGTTGCATTAATAGTAATATTTTCATCATTTTGTGAAGAAGTTATATTGAAACTGAATGTGTAATTTTCTAGTGAAGTTAAATTAATTATTTTAGATGCAGGTTCACTGCTCCAATCTGTTGGCAATTCTAAACTTAAATTATAACTTATTTTATCATTAAAAGGATGAATTATTGTTACATTGAAATATTCTTTAGTACCGTTGCATCTGTATCTTTCAGCTTTTGAAGTTATATTAATAGTTTTGAAAGTAAAATCCTTGGATTTTTGTAAAGTTAATTCATCAGCAACATATGCAATTAATTTATATTCACCTAATGCCCAGCCAGTTGTATTATAGTTGGTAAAATTATATTCTAATTCACTATTAGCATTTAAAGTTAGTCCAGTAATTTTAGTGCTATTAATTACAACATTATTTGAGTTAGTAATATTTAATGTAAGATCTATTGTATAAGATGTACTTAAAGGATTTTCTAGGATTACAGAAACATTAAAGAATTTGTCTTCAGGTTCAATTCCTGTTGTTTTTAGATTATTAACATTGGGTTTTATTTCTTTTATTAAAGCTGTAGGGCTATAGTATGCTGTTAAAGTCATATAGTCTATTAATAGATTTAATTCTCCAAGGTTTTCAACTTTAACCTTACAATAACCTTCTTCAGGAACCATTTGCTCTCTTAAAACTTTAACATCAATTTTTTCAGCTGTATCATTTATTGCATTTTGGTAAATGGGATTATATTTTGTTCCGTTGTATGCAGACACTTTTACATTAGAATGAGAGGTATTGCTTTCAAGGTATATTGAGATGTTTGAATAATAATAATCTCCGGCTTCGCATATCCAATATGCTAAAATATATTCATCTGCATTTGTTGTTAATTCGGCTTCAACATTATTATCATCTAATGAATAACCTAAAGTTACATTAGGTATAGAAAGATGGTTAGTTACATTGCAAATATTATCTAAACATCCTAAGTTGCCAGAAATATCATACAGTTCTGCTTTTGAAATATTTGAAAGAGTTTTTAACTTGTATACAAATAATGAAAATGTTGAAGTTACGTTTAATAATTCTGTATTATTGAATGTGACATTTATGTCGTTAGCTGAAAATGTTCCAAAAGTTGTGGGTGTTACATTCCAAGAAGCATCTCTGGTGCTTCCTGCAGTAAGATTACCTATATTAATAACCCTGCTAGGTTCAACAATCCAATCATTAGGCACATTTATAGTTGCTAGTGTATTACTTGAAACATTTACTATTGCTTGCAAGGTAGCATTAATCTTAAAAGTATTATTTTGAAAGATATAAGTTGGTTTTTTAATAGTTGGAACTTGTAAATCTGCAAAACAAGGTATGTCTAAATAAACAGAATAATTCAATGCTGTTGTATTATAAGTATAACCATAACAAGTATCTAAAGTTGTATTAATGAATGCCCTCCAGTATTGAGTTCCTGGACTCCATTCACAAGATTCTGGCGGCAGAAAACTATAAGTTGAATTAGCTGTAGATATATTTGTTAAATTTTTACCAACATATGCCATTATGTTTCCATCAACAGTAACTTCAAAACCAACATATGCTTGTGGCGTGATATTAAATCCTGGGGCTCTTCCATCAGCAGTATCTTTCATTCTGACAATAAATGTTGCTGGGGTTTCAAATGTAGCAGTAGCATCTCCGAATTGATGAATTAGTTCAACAGGTTCTTTTTTTAAATCAGTATAAGCTTCAGAACTTGTAGCTGTTCCTCCCCCTTCTGTGCTTGTCAAGTTAAATTTGAAGTACCATAATTTTTTATCATCACAACCAGAGAAATTCCATGGCCAAGTTAAAGTGCCGCAATTACTACCAGTACATTGTTTGAATGTTCCAATTTCCCGATAATTATTTGCATAAGGAGCAGTTCCACTTATGTATGCCTTAACAGTAAGAACTCTTGTATCTGATCCCGCAGAAGCTAATACTGAAAAATTGTGTTTTGCACCCCAGGGAGCATCTTGTGGGTTTACAGTTGGACTTGTTAAACTTGGTGAACCTGTAAGACTAAAAGTTGTATTTAGTGTTTCATTAGCAGGATAATATGTTTTATTAGCAAAGAAAGAAACATTATACCTTCCTTTAATACCTATAGTAGTGTTCCAAGTACAATTATAATAACCTGTACCTTCGCTCCAAACACCACCTGTTCTAATATCATTAGAAGAATCATTACAAACATAAGAATAACTAGGACCAGTAATCAAGAATCCAGCAGTTGCATCATTAACACTACCACAACTATCATCTATGGTTCCTTTAATTCCAATAGATGGACTGCTATCAACATTAACACTATCATCTTGGGTAGGATAAGCTACTTTAACAGTAAATTCATCAGTTACATTTACAGTATATTCATCACTATAAGCTGCAAAATAACATATATCTCCACTGTAATCTGTTCCAGAACCCCCTGTGTAAAATCTCCATTTTTGAGGTCCTACTCCATAAGCACAAAGAGCACCAAAGTCAAAGCTAATATTTCCTCCTGCATGAGATTCATTAAATAAAACTCCTGTTGTATAAGTTGTTGTATCTGTAGTTACATCTAATCTTATTGTTAATCCATCTAACACTTTTGATTGATTTGTAGTATCATTTCCATATAATACAAAATTAGCATAAGTGTCTGGTGTTCCTAAACCTCTATTTGTTTCTGATAAGTTTCCTGAAACATAATTGAATGTTACATTATCTTTTAAGATAGTAAAGTAATTTGGAGCATATGGTCCCCAAGTTCTACTCCAAGGACCCGAAGCAGTATCGTTATCAGTAGCATTAAACATATAATAATTATAAGTTGCAATATCTTCGCAGTTAAATCCTTTATAATAAATTGAAACTGATTCAGGGTTAACAGAGCCAATACTGCAATCTTCACAAAGAGTTGTAGCTATTTCATTACCCCATGATAAAGTAGGACTATATAATACACTAACATTTGTATCTGCATCATCTGGTTCATTTACTAATACAGTAAAATTAAAAGTCTGACCCCATCCTCCCTGAGTAGTATTGGCTGGGGTTTCAAAAGAAGTGCTAATACTAGGAGATGTTAATACTGGTTTAACATCTCTCCAATTCCAAGTATATCTAACATTAAAAGTATCAATAGAGACAGCTATAGATCCAGGGGAATTTGAACCTCCTTGAACTCTTACAGAATAACATGGAGGGACGGATTCATTAAAACCATCATTAATAGTCAATGCGCAAGTATTACTGCCTGCTCCAATAGCGCATTCATAACCCGGACCTATAACACCTCCACCAGGAATAGTACTCGTATTATAAGCAAAATATCTTGCATTTGTATAGGTAACAGTACTAGGGCTAGCACAATTTCTTAAAGATTTATCAGCAATTTGACCATAAGAATAAGTTGTAATAGTAACAGCGCCTCCCCCAGTTTCCATATATCTAACATAACCTTCAATTTTACTCATATAACAATTAACTCTTCCTGGCTCTTCTGGACAGGGATATTCTACAGTCCAATTATAATATTTAGGCTGGCTCGTACCTCCTCCTTTTGTAGCAATAGCTGTCCAAGTTGGGTTTAAGGTTTGTTCAAAAGTTTGAGTTCCAGCAAAAACAGGTTTCATGAAAAAAAGAGAAGCAAATATGAATATTATTCCAAAGAAAATTATTACTAAATAGATATTTCCTGAAATCCTATTTCCACTCTCTTTTTTACTTTTTCTTATCATTAACAACCTCTTTTTCCAAAAACTCTTTTATTCCTGATATTGTTGTTTCTGGTTCCAGATGTAATATTGTTTTAGATGTTGAAAACTCTAATTTTAAGTTGTCATCTGTAACAATTTCTGCATTTGTGCTGTATGCTTCTATTTGTTCCTGATCAAATAAAAACAGATTTAACAAATCATCAGCAGAACTAACCCATATTTTATCTAAATAAGCTCTAGATTCAGAAGAAAGTGCATTAAAATTGTTCCTGAAACTTTCTTCATCAAATAGTTCCTGATTAGAGCCTATAAGTATAATTTCTGAAGTTTCTAGTTCTACTGGAAATCCTTCATTAATTTTGAGATTGGCAAATGCTATAACATAAGGAAATACAGAACTAAAAGTAGCATAAATTGATTTAAAATCATCATCATTTAATTCATAAATTGGAATCCATTGAAGAGCAATTCCATTTTCCTTTAGATGCTTTTTTTCAAGTTCAAAAAATTCTTTTGAATAAAGGTTGGTTGAAAAAGATTGCCAAGGATCAGAAGGTTCTGGTATAATTACATCATATTTTTGATCAGATTTTAACAAATAATTTCTTCCATCTGCAATTATAAGTTCATGATTAGGATTATTAAGAACATCTAAGTTCATTTGATTAAAGTAATTAATAGTTTCAACTACAGATTTCTCAATTTCAATAGTAGTTACTTGAGTGTTTTGAGCTAAATGTCCTGAAGTTGTTCCTGTCCCTAATCCAATTATTAAAGCATTTTGGATTTTTGGGACTAAAATTTGTGGCAGGTAAGCTAATAAATAATTAATTCTCATATCTTGCATAGCATTGCTTCCCTGGCCTTTTCCATTGATGAGCAATGCTATAGCTCCTTCTAATGGGTCTTTTATAACTGCTATAGTAGCATGTGCACCTTCATTATAATATAAGAATTCTGTTTGTTTTACCAAATCTTCAGAAAATTGTGTTCTTGTAAACCCGCTGGAATACATTTCTTTGATATTATAATCTCCAAAATAAGCTAAAGCTAAAAACAATAGAAATGCTAATGGAAGAAGTTTTTTGGCTAAATTTTTCGAAATTTTTATTAAAATTATAGAACCAATAATGATGTTTAATAATGCAGCTATTATAATGCTTAATTTAATGCCTAAGAATGGAATTAATAAGAATCCTGCCGAAAAACCACCAATAATAGCTCCTAAATTATTTGCAGAATAAATTTCACCAATTCCTTTGCCAACTTTCTGTTTTATATAATATTTAGCAATAATGGGCCAAGTTGCTCCCATTAAAGTTGTAGGTATTAATAATAGCAAAAAAGTAATCAAAAATTGGCTTGTTTCAAAAAAGTAAAAACTTTTGTGTAAAGGATAAATCACTCTATAAAGTTTTGGTAAAAGGTTAAACAATGTTAATAATAAAATGCCATACAATCCAATACCTAATTCTAATAAAGCATAAGTTTTAGGAAGGTTTTTAATTTTTTCAACATATTTGCTCATTAACCAAGATCCTAAAGCTAATCCTCCCATAAAGGCGGCAAATATTATGCTTATTGTGTAAGTTGTAGATCCTAAAACAAACTGTAACGGCCTTGTCCACGCTACTTCATAAATCAAAGCAGCTGCTCCTGAAAAGACAAACGCTATTAATAACAGTTTTCTAAGATCCATGTTTTCTCCTCTTTTTTATGATAATCACTAAACTTATGGCCAAAATAACTAACAAAGGTATGAATGAAAACTTTCCATTATCTTTTATTTTTAAGAAATATCCTGTTATTCCTGAAACTTGATTTTTCCAGCATAAAGAATATTTAACTTTCAAAACATCAGTTAAAACTGCTTTATCTCCAGTAACTTTAACTGCAAAACAATTTGGATAATCAATTTCTAAATCACAGACATTATTTTCTTTTAAAACTCCACAATTCCATGTAAAAGGAACATCTTTAGGCTTAATAGCTTCTTGATAAGACATGTATTTTTCAAATTTAGCTTTTTCAGGATTAGAACATTGATTTTCGGAAATCATTATCGTTCCTGTTGCATAATTATTATTTCCAAAATTAATGCTTCTAGAATATGCACTTAAATCCTTTAAAATACAATTTTCTTCTGGACATTTATTTTTAATGTTCCATGTATAAGAATATTCTGAATATTCATTTAAAGAATATGAATTACTCCAAAACACATTTTCTTCAAATTCCTGGCATTCCAAAGCTGAGACATTAACAATTAATAAAATGGCAAATAATCCAATAATTAAAGCTAGTTTAGCCTTCATTCCGTTTCCATACCAAAAAAATTATACTAGCACTTACTAAATTCAAGATTGAAGCTGTAATTGAGGTTCTCATCAAACCTAGGGAAGGAATTAATAGAAATCCAGCGGCTATAGAGCCAAAAACAGCACCAACAGAATTTAAGGAATATAACATTCCCGCGTCTTTTCCAACCTTAACTTTTATGTAAGCCTTGTTCATGACAGGCCATGTTGCACCAAATAGTGTGGCTGGGATAATTATTACTAAAAATCCTAGCGCAAACTGTAAAAACTGGCTACCAGGAACTTCTAGTAAAGAAATGTATAGTGTAGGTAACAGCTTGAACATAGGGATTATTAACAAGCCATAAATTCCGATAGCACCTTGTAGAATAGAAAAAACCAGGGAAGGTTTTTTCGTGTTATCAGCTACATTTCTAAACAAGAAAGCTCCCAATACATAACCTGCCATGAAGGTTGATAATAATGTTGAAACAGCATAAATTGTTGATCCAAAAATTAATTGTAAATATCTTATCCAAACGATTTCATAAACTAAAGCTGTGAATCCTGAGATAGCAAAAGCTAATAGAAAAAACTTTCTAGTTACTAGTCTGCTAATTACACCTACACCCATTTTTAACATTGAGTTTACATTCTACACTCTATAATCTACACGCATTTAATAAGGTATTTTTAGATAGAAATTAAGCTATCCTACGACACCTCCTTCCCTGCTAATATTAATATATAATTCATATTTAAAGGTTTGGGAATTTTTCTTAATTTTAGAATTTTTTTACTTATTTTTTAGAGGTAATGTTTGAATTTCTTATTACTATTTTTCAAGTATAATTTTTGCTAATTCCAGTTCATTTTCTGCTCTTTCAAGATAAAGAGTTAAATCCATTTTTTATCCCTCTCATTATTAAATTATAAAAAATTGTGGGGTTATAAATTGGTAAATTTGTTTTAGCTATTTCTTTCCCTAAATTTTCATAATCTGCTTTAAGCATTTCTTGAAATTCAGATTCTGTTATAATATGTGGGTCTATATCAATAATTGTTTTATTTGATGCTGAGTTTAATGCAATTTTTATTTTATTTTTTTCAGTTTTATCTTTTATGAATATAGCAAGATCTAAGTCTGATTTTTCGGTAAAGGATTCATTTGCATATGATCCGAAAATAACTAAAGCATAAAACTGCTCTTCTTTATCAAGTGCCCATTTTATGTGTTTTATACAGCTTTTTACTGCTTTTGAGATTTTATCTTGATTATTTATTCTTAGATAATCATGTGCTTTATTGTTATTGTGGTTGATTTTGTAGAGCTTTGAGGTTCCTATTTTTCGCTCAGTTATGAGCTCTTCTTTTCGGAATTTACTAATAGCATTTTGTAATACTGAATGTGATTTCTCTTTTGAAGACTCTTTAAGCTCTTTAAAAGTATATTCTTTGAAAGTGTTCTTTCCAAATAATCCAAATATTTTAAGTTGTTTTTTTGTAAGCATATTATACCTCCTTTTGGGTACAATCTTACCTAATTTTGGGTAATTTATAAACTTTTCTCTTTTTTCTTTAATGTGTTTAAGATCCTTCATGATATTGCTCTACCCCTTTAATTATAACATGGTTATTTTTAATTTCATTAACCAAAGGGTTGGCTTTATCAAGATTACCGATTTTTATGCTTAGTTTTGACGAGATTCTTGAAAGTTCTTGCTTTATTTTCGGATTTTTAGTTTTAATGAAGATGTCAATATCACTATTCTCTTTTGCCAAATTTTTAGCATATGAGCCATAAAGGATAGCTAATTCTATTTTATTATGTTTTTGTATTTTTTCAATTATTTCTCTTAATTTAGGATATTTTTTTAATGTTTTTAGCAGTTTATATTTTTCTGCAATAATTATATATTCTTTAGCTTCTATTGTGTTTTTTAAGAAATAAATTTTGTTTTTCCCTTGTAATGTGAAATCTAGAACATTTTCTTTCATTAAATTATTTAATTTTCTGTTGATATTAGTGTGATTTGTTGATAATCTTTTAGCAATACTTCTAGCATAGTCTTTTTGTTTTGTTAATAAGTTAATAATTTCTTGATTGTAACTTTTTTGTTCCATATGGAACTTATTTGTTACACCTTATTTAAACCTTTTGTTTTTTAGGATATAATCATTCCATTATATATTATTAATAAGTGTTTTTGGAATATAGAGATTTAGATGAATAAATGTTTAAATACTTTTTAATCTTTGAAATTATATTTTGAATATTTAATTGGGGCAAATTTTAAATGTTCAATGGGGGTGTGAAATGAATAATAATGTAAAGAGATTAATAAAATTTAATATATTTTTTGTATTAAGCTTATTTTTCCTTGCAAATTTTGTATTAGGAGCGCCTGAGATAACAATTGTATCTCCGGAAAATACGACATATGATGGTGGAAAACTGTTAGTTAATGTAACTTCTACAGAACCTGTTACTTTTTTTATGAAAGAAGGCGATAGAGATATAATTTTGGCTGAAAATGTTGAAAATTTACAATATGATATTTATGGAAGAGCTGAATCATTTAATTTAGAGATTTGGGCTAATAATTCCAATGGAGAAGATAATAATAGTGTTGCTTTTTCAATGAATTATATTACAAATCCTATTCAAATTACTGGTTGTGGTACAATTGCTACAAGTGATACTCATTATGAGCTTGCTAATGATTTGAATTGTGGTGGTGGAAGTTTTATTATTGGTGGAGCTAAAAATGTAAGTTTAAATCTTAAAGGTTATAAAATTGAAGGTTCTGGATGGATTTCTTTTAGAATTTCTGAAAGCCCAAATGTAGAGGTATTTAATGGAGAAATAATTGGAGATGTATCTGCTGGAACAGTAGCTTTAGCTATTATGGGAGGTTCATCAGCTTATTTACATGATTTAAATATTGAAGGAGATATGGGGATAGCAACATTTTGGTATGCTACTAAAGGATTATTAGCAGAAAATATTTATATAACTGCTGCTGAAGGAATTGCAAATTATTATACTTTGATAAATTCTGAATTTAGAAATATAACAATAGATTATATAGAAGGTCCTTATGCAGGAGATGATGCAGCAATACATGATTATGGTTATCTTAATGATGTTATTCTTGAAGATATAAAAATAGTTTCTTCTGAATTTCCTGTAGATTTTAGAATTTATAATACTGAAAGTTTAAGATATTTTATTAGAAATATGAATTTATCTTCAGAGGATATTGAAGTTATTAATAATAATGAAATTACAGATTATAATTTGTATAAACAAAAGTTATTAAAAATTAATGTAACTGACCAAAATGGTAATGGGATTCCAGCATCTATAGAAATAAATGATTTTTCAGAAACAATTCCTTTAACTGAAGATGAAAAAAGATACAAATTAGATATGAATCCTACAGAAAAACTTTTAGAATCAACAGATTCAACTGGTAAAACAGAAGTTTGGCTTACAGAAAGAACATATAGATATGAATCTTTTGATGGATCTCCTATAACTTTTTCAGAACATACATTTGATCCATACACAGTAACAGTAAGAAGTGGTTCAGCTGTTGAAACTTTTAATGTAACTTTTGGAGATTCTGAAGTAATTCAAAAAGATATAATATTCCAATTAGCAGAAGACTTGCAAGATTGTTCTTTACAGCAAAGTTTAGATTTGAATGGAGATAGTTCAATCAATATACAAGATGCTGTATTAGTTTTAAGATATATAACAGGACAATCAGTAGCGCTAAATGAAGCAAAAGACTGCAAATCTTGGTCTTTATTTGCAGAATAATTGGGGTGAATAAATATGAAGAAACTTAATTTAATATTGATAGGAATATTTTTTATATTTCTTTCAAATTTTATTTTGGCTGCGCCAGAGATAACAATTGTATCTCCGGAAAATACGACATATGCTGGTGGAAAACTATTAGTTAATGTAACTTCTACTGAACCTGTCACTTTTTTTATGAAAGAAGATGGTAGAAATAGAATTTTAGCTGAAAATGTGGAGGATTTACAATATGATTTTTTTGGTAGAAATGAAACATTTGAATTAGAAATTTGGGCTAATAATTCTAATGGTGAAGATAGTGATAGTGTGATTTTTTCAATGAATTATATGCCAAATCCATTTTATATTACTGATTGTGAAAGTTCTATTAATACAGGAGATACTTTATATATATTGGCTAATGATTTAGATTGTACTGGAGAATATACAGGTGTTTATTTTGATAGTGCTAAAAATGCAACATTGGACTTAAATGGATTTAAAATTGAAAATTCTAAATGGGCTGGTATTGAAATTGATGAAAGTCCAAATGTAAAAATCTTTAATGGAGAAATAATAATAAGTAATCAATATGATGATGCTTCAGCTTTGGTTTTTTATGAATCTGGAGCCCATATTCATGATTTAAACTTATCAGCACCTATTGGGTTTACTTTCTATTGGTATTATGTTAAAGATTTATTAGTTGAAAACGTAAATATGAATGTTTCACAAGGAATTTATCAAGCAGTAAATACATTTAATACAGTCTTTAAAAATGTTAAGATGGATTATAATGGGTTAAATCCAAGTTATGGCTCTGCTTCTGGGATTTATGATGAATCTTTTTTTACAGATATAACCTTAGAAAATGTAGAAATAGATCCTGATTTTCCTTCAGATATTCAATTTGGTTATGGAAGAGATCATTTTTATAAATTTAGAAATATGAATTTCTCATCTGAAAAAATAACTTCAAATCCTGAAATACCTCCTAGTTGGTGGGGATGGGCAGATAATAAAATTTTCAAACAAAAATTGTTGAAGATTAATGTAACTGACCAAAATGGAAATGGGGTTCCAGCAACAGTAGAAATTAATGATATTTTAGAAATAGAACCATTGACTGAAGATAAAAAAATATATTCAGATATTTTAAATCCAACTGAAAAAATATTGGATTCAACAGATGAAGAAGGAAAATTAAATCTATGGTTGACTGAAAAAACTTATGGATATAAATTTGAAGTAGGATTACCTTTAATAGAATCAGAACATATATTTGATCCATATACAATAACAGTAAGGAGTGGTTCAGCTGTTGAAACTTTTAATGTAACTTTTGGAGATTCTGAAGTAATTCAAAAAGATATAATATTCCAATTAGCAGAAGACTTGCAAGATTGTTCTTTACAGCAAAGTTTAGATTTGAATGGAGATAGTTCAATCAATATACAAGATGCTGTATTAGTTTTAAGATATATAACAGGACAATCAGTAGCACTAAACGAAGCAAAAGACTGCAAATCTTGGTCTTTATTTGCAGATATATGAGGTGATAAAATGATAAAAATAAATAAAATTTCCATTGCTTTACTGCTTTTTTTTATTTTAGCTGTAACAGTTTATGCTTTGCAAACTGTAAAAGTTGAAATAATTGATACTTCAGCATATATTGCAACAGAAGATGTTTTAGTACCATTAGCTTTGGAAAATAATGAATCTGTAGCTGGTTTCCAGCTTGAAATAAGCCATACTCCTTATTTAATATTTCAAGGAGTTCAAACAACAGAAAGGTTAGTAAATTCAACTATTGAAACTAATGATGTAGATAATGTACTAAAAATTGCAGCAGTAACTGATGCAGGAATAGTAGCAGGAACAGGAGCAATACTTAACTTAGTATTTGATGTTGATGAAAATGCTGTAACAGGAGAATATATCTTGAATGCAACAGATGTAGTTATTTCAGACATTAATACTGATTTATTCCCAACAGAATCTTTATACGGAATATTTACTATTTTAATAGATTCTGATGATGATGGAATTGACGATAGTAATGATATTTGTCCTAATACTGCAGGTTGCTCTCAATTTAATGGTTGTAGTTTTGGTTTAGATGTATGGTTGCCTCCAATTATTAATCAAGATGAGTTTGATTTACAATTAGGAGCAACATTACCTTTGAAATTTTCAGCAGTAGATTGTTCTAATACATTCTATGAAGATTTAGGCATAGAAGTTAGAGTTGTAAATCAAAGTTTGAATAAAGATATTATTTTTAATGCATCTGGGACTGGAGATGATTTTATAACAATTGATGATATAGAAGAGCAGTATTTAACTATAATCCATAGTAATGCATTAGAAATGCCTTTGGGAGATTACGTTATATCTGCTTTATTTAGTAATGGATTAAGTTATGACATTGGTTTTGAACTAGTTGAGAAAGGAGATAATGGAAAAGGTAAAGGCAAAAACTAATTTTTGTTACATCTTTTGTTTTTTAGAATCTTTCTCTACAGAAGAGTTATTATTTTTCTTTATTTTTTCACCTTTAACAATAGCTTCAAAAACAGGAATAGTATGATTTAATTCAGTCAACTTTTCCCTATAAAGATCCATTCGTATGCCATAAGTTAACTTAGAAATATTTTCTCTTTGATAAAACTCTCTTTGTGTTTCTTTCATTAATTCTTTGATGCTTTCTTTTTCAATTTTAAATGTTGTTAATTTATTTTTAGCTCTGATTTTTTTAATCCTGTTCCAAGAAATAATTGTTATTACAATTATAACTGCTAATAAGATTATTAATTGCAAATAATTCTTTTGTATGAAATTTTTAGTAGAATTAGCTACAACATTGCCTAAAGTTCGTTCAGCTTTAGCAGTTTCAAGACTATTTTCTAAATCAATTATTAATGATTCAACGCTTTCATATCTTTCATCATTAAAAGTATTTTTAGCATTTTCTAAAATTACTAAACTTTTAGTTACATCTACACTAGTACTAGCATAATTTTCAGCTTTTAATTCTAAAGCTCTTAATTTATCGCTGATTTCATAAGCTTTAGCTTTTCTTTCAGGAATGATTTTTAAAATTTCTAAAACTTCTTCATAACTAAATCCAGAATAATTTAAATCTAAAGCATTTTCTACCCTCTCTAATGCTGATTCAGCCTCGATTATAGTATCATTGATAAAAATAACTGTAAAACCTTCATTATTCATAGTTGTCATATCTTGCTTAGCATTTTCTAAACTTTCTAATGCTTTTTCTTTGGTAATTTCTTCTTGAGCATTAGCTAAAGCTATTAAAATTAAGAATATTATACTAAAAATTAATTTTTTCATTTTTTTAACCCCTTAATCTTTTGCCACAAGCCTTTATGGTTATTCATCTTATTAATTCTAATCTTGGCATTTAACAAAGCTTTTGCTTCTTCAATTTCCGCAACCCTAGTATGCCCTGCTTCAATGGCATTTTCATAATCTCTTTTACTCAATTTTCTTGTTTGGTAATAATCTTCTTGAGTTTTTCTTAATAGGATTCTTATTTCTTGGTTTTCTTTTTCCAAGATTTTTAATTCTTCTGCAATTTTTATAATTCCAATTCTTATAGATCTTAACTTTGTTCTTAAAATCCTTATCTTTCTTAATCTATCAGAATATTGTGCCATTGATCTGAAATATTCAGTAGAAGTGATTGATTTGTCAATAAAAGCGTTCTTTTGGGTTTCTTTCATTAATTTTACTATTGAAAGTTCTTCATTAGCCAGGTTCTTTAATTTCTGTTTAATATAATACATCATAAATTTCAAATAAGCAAAATAACTTATTGCAGAAAACATAATTAATCCTAATAAAATCGCCCACCAATAATATAACAAGAACCATAACAAGTTAAATTGTCCTTGTATTTCCAAGTTAAAAGACAATTCTGCATCATTAGCTCTTTGTTCGGCAATATCAAAATCTTCTCTTTCAAAAGCTGCTATTGCCAAATTTAAAATGTCTAAACTTTCAGTAAATGTTAAACCTTTTTTATTAGCCACATCCATACTATCTTTAATTTCATTGATTAAATCATTAGTAGCAAAAGCTTTTTCTTTGATTGTTAATAATCTTGTTGACAAATCAAAGCTAGACTCATATTCGTCTATTGCTAAATTATCTTCAGCTTCTTCTAATAATTTTAAAGTTTTAGTAATAATAAAACCTGCATTTTCCATTTCTTCAACAGCTTTTCTTGCTTTATCTAAATTATTAGAGGATGTTGTTTTGCTAATATCATGAATAACTAATGAAATATATTCTTTAATCTTAAGGAATTTAGTAACATTTGTATTATCTTTTATTATTCCTGAAATAGTTGCAGTCAAAGTATAATTTTGATGCTCTAAGTAAGCAGGGACTGCGATAGTTACAATAAATGCTTTTGATTGATTGAACTTAATGTTTGAAAGTTTATTTGGAGTTACAGTTACATATTGAACAAGAAACCCTGATAATTCTAAAGTTAAGTTTTCTAAGATTGAATCTTTAAAAGTATTCTCAACATCAATCGTAAAATTACCTTTTTCTCCTCTTACAATATGCACTACTTTGGAAATTTCTTTAGATTCAACTTTACCTAATGATGGACCTGGACTGCCTCCTGTACCTCCTCCACTAGTTGTAACAATTATAGTTTCCTTTGTACATTCAGTATCTGTTAAATAAGTACAGCCGGCGCCACAAACTCCATCACCACTAAAACAATTTACTTGAATAGAAACAGTATGGTTATCTGTATTATTTTGTATACAACTAACAGTAGCTACAATAATATTCATCCCAGCAGTAGCTAAGTTACTAACATTTGCAGTTATTGTATTATAATATTTTGTAGAACCTGGTGCTATGTTTCCATAACCAATGCTTAAATTTCCAGAAGAATTAGACCAGCCAGTAGGCAATGTCCAGTTAAAAGAAACATTAGTAGCAGTTTCATTGCCTAAATTTTGTAAATAACCACTTAATGTCATTGAATCTGTTTGGTTTATTGTGGCTGTATAATCAGAAATCTTTACATCAAGATATGGGCCACCGGCATATGATGCCAATGTCACATTTACATAAGCTATTGGGGGGTCAGCATTTTCCTGCGTGGCATTTATAATTATGGTAACAGAATCTTCCCTAATTATTGAAGCAAAAGTTGCGTTAACATTAATTTGTTTTGAATTTTTTGGCGCTAAATCAAAAGGTTCAGGAACATCATAGGTCATTCCATAAGGGGCATTGTTTTCTAGGTCAAATGTGAGATCAAATTCTCCTGTATTTTCAATAGTTATTACTCCTATGCTTTTAGTAGTACCTAAAAATCCAGTAATTGTTCCCAAATCTGATGTGCTTCTATTCCATGTCCAAGTATAATCAAATTTGATATTCAATGTAGTAATACTGCTAATATTTATGTGCCCGTTGGAGTCATTAGCATAAATTCTATAACTCCAATTGCCTTCAGTACTAGGTGTAAAATTACTTTCAAAAAAGTTTAAAGAAGTATTAACCATTGTTTTATTAGTCCAGAAGGTTGCACTTTGGGATTTATATTGAAGGATTAATGTAGCTGTGAAAGGTTCAGAAATATTTGCAGTCACATTAATTAAGGTATTTGGATCCAGATCATCCAAACTACTCGGATTATGAGAAATCTCTAAAAAGATAGGTGGATTAACATCAACATAAAAACTATAATTTGAACTTGAAAAATTACTTTCACTTGTATTATCTGAGCTTAAACAATTATATTTAAAATTTCCATCATTAATATTGTTTATTGTCCAAGTTTGGGCAGTATTATTTGGTTTTATTCCAGCATGAATTGCAATTTCTTCAGCTGTAAGAGCTCTATTATAAATTGCAAGTTCATCAATTGTGCCGTTATAAGTTAGTCCTGTAATACTGTTTTTACCAATTCTTAATTTTCTATCACTATTAAACGGAATTTTTGTTTGGACTGCACTAATATCTAATGTTCCATTAACATATAGATTTACAATACTGCCATTCCAAGTAGCAACTATATGATACCATTGAGATCCATCACAATTATAAGTTTCTGTTGTTTGTAAGCTTTGCCATTGACTTAAATTATTAACTAAATATAAATAAAATTTACAACTTGGACCATAATTTGTACTTTGTATTAACAAAGAATAAGGGGCTTCTTCATCATAATAATGGTCTCCTTTAGATAAAACACTCCATATTTTATAAGTGCTTGTTGATTTTAAGGAAGGCTTTACCCAAATTTCAACAGTACCTTCTGTACTTAAATCTAAACTATCAGAATCTTGAACTTCAATCGATTCATTTTCAGGATTATTAACATCAAAAGGCATATAAAATTCATAACCTCCATCAAACTTTCCACCAGTAGAATTATAAGTAGTATTCAAAACAGTAGCATGATTATTATTCCCACTCCAATCATAAACATAAGTTCTATTTTCTCCAACACTGCTATCATTGTTGAAATGCAATAACAAAACATTACTTGGCTCTGTTAACAATGCACCTTTTTCATAACCATAGTGCCTAGTACTATAAGCAACAAAGCTACCATTAATATCAGTATACAAAGTAACATTGTCCAAAGGATTACTATCACTAACAGAACAATTAAAAGTTATTGAATTAGTAGAAAGAAAACCTTGACCATTTCCAGGAGTATTTAAAATAACAGAAGGAGCAACTACTAAAACAACTAACAAAATTACAAATACTAAAATAGATATTACAAACTCCTTATGTTTCATCATTAACCTCTTTTCTTATCATTAATTGAATTAGAATAAATATAAAACTTATCATTTTGATAAGATAAAAATTCACTCTAATAGCCATTTCCAAACAGGTTTTATTATTACTTTTTTATCTTTTATTTTTATTATCTTTTCATCTTCTAATGTTAAAATGATTCCTTCTTTTAATTTATAACAATTCATTGCATCTAATAAACCTTCAATTTCCCTTTTTTTTACTATTGGATTATTAATGTCCAATGCTACTTGGTAAGCTCCTACAATTCTTAAATTTTTTTTAATAACAAAGTCACATTCTTTTTTTCCAAGATGATAATAAGCTTCATATCCTTTTCTTAAAAAGTGAATAAATACCAAGTTTTCAAGTCTTTTTCCTTTATTTTCTGAAAAATTAAAAGCAATAGTCTTCAAGAAACTATTATCAATAGAATAAACTTTGGAAGATGACACTTTTTGTTTTTTAATAGAGTAATCAAATCTTTGAAGAGTATATATCAAGTATACATTTTGAAGATAATCAATATAATTCTTTATAGTGCTCAAGCTTTTAATTTGGCTTATATTTTTTAATGTTGAATAAGAATAAATATTTCCTACATTTGAAAGAAGAAATAGGATTAAATCTTTCATTTCTTTAACTTCTTTTATTTTGTACCTATTTAATACATCTTTATTAAGTATGTCTTCAAAATATTGTTTTGATAATTCTAAATCATTATTTTTTAAGATTAATGGAAACCCTCCTTTAACAGAATAATCTAAAAATTCCTTATAGATTTTCATTTTTTCTAAGCTTGTTAATTTTTTCGTGTTATATTCTTTAATTTTTTTAAGATTTAGGAATTCTTTGAAAGAAAAGGGGAATAATTTGATTACTTTATTTCTTCCAGTCAAGAAAGTGGATATTTCCGAACTTAAAAGGCTGGAATTTGAACCAGTAATAAACACCTTTATTTTTTGTGAATAGAGGTTATTGACCCATTTTTCCCAATAATCTGCATTTTGTATTTCATCCAGAAAATAATATGTTTTTTTATTTGAACCATATAATTCATATATTATCTCTTGAATATCTTGAAAATTTTCAAGACTAAAATCTGTGAGCCTAATATCGTCAAAATTTATAAATACCTTTATTCCTTCTAATTTTTGAGAAATTAATCTTAATAAAGAACTTTTTCCGCATCTTCTTATGCCTGAAATTACCACAATCTCATTTCCTTTAAGGTAATAATCTAAGTCTATATCTCTTTCTATTAAATTTTCATCTTTTTGAAATATTGTTTGTTGATCTAATATCACTTGCCTGAGCTTATTTTTATCCATGCTAATTTATGGGGATTTAAGGCTTATAAACCTTTCGTTGCCATTTCATAAGCCTTTATAAAGAGTTTACATTGCTATTTCTATATTTTTGCCAAACAATGTCTATTCCGGCAAGATATATTATATGCATTTGTGCTCACAATATTTGCAGCACAGAAAAGTAAGTATTGGCTGAAAAAAATATTTCAAAAGAGCAATATTGTGGCAGCCATATTAAATTAATATATCTTAATTAAAAACACAAAAAAATTCTCTTGGAAAACTTTAAAAGTATAGGAACTAAATATTTAATTAATATAAAGAGGTGTTTAAATGAAAAAAACTATTTTACTATCTGTACTATTAATATCTTTATTTTTATTTGGATGTACTTCTGTTGTAGAACAGCAAGAACTACAAGATATAACATTAAAATTAAAATGGGTTCATCAAGCACAGTTTGCTGGTAACTACATGGCAAAAGAAAAAGGTTTTTTTGAAGAACAAGGTTTGAATGTAAAGATAGAACCCTTCAGTTTTGAAGATCCAACAATAGATGCAGTAGCAAATGGTAATGCAGAATTTGGGATTACAGGAGCAGATGAAGTTTTATTAGCTAGAGAAAAAGGTTTACCAATAAAAGCGTTTGCAGTTATTTACAGAACAAATCCTGTTGTAGCTTATTCATTAAAAGAATCTGGAATTGTTAAGCCACAAGATTTTATCGGCAAGAAAGTTGGTTTGGAACGAGGAGTAAATGTTGACACCTTATATTTCGCAATGATGTCAAAATTAGGAATTGACAGGTCACAAATTACAGAAATAGACATAGGTTATGATGCCACAGAATTATTGAATGGTGAAACAGATGTTTCAACAGGATACATTATTAATGAACCTCATCAAGCAATGGAAGCTGGTTATGAAGTCAATACAATTTTAATGGCAGATTATGGTGTTAATATGTATGCAGATGTATTGTTTACAACTGAACAGATTATTAATGAACAGCCAGAGTTAGTTGAAAAGTTCTTAAAAGCTAATTTAGGTGGTTGGCAGTATGCTATTGAAAATGAAGAAGAAGCCGTTGATATTGTATTGAAATATGCAACTGATAGAACTAAAAGCCATGAATCTTACATGCTTTCAGCATCAATTCCATTAATCTATTCAGCAAATGTTAATTTAGGTTCAATGGAAAAAACTGAATGGCAAAGAGTTAATGATATTTTATTTGAGCAAGGTTTGTTAAAACAAGAACAAAATATTGAAGAAGCTTATACTTCAGAGTTTTTAGACAAGATTTATAGCTAAAAGGTAAAAGATGAAATTAGGAATTAAACTATCATTAATATTTATTATTTTATCTTTTGTAGTTGCTCTTGTAATGTCTATAACTTTTTTTATACAATCAAGTTCTATAATTGAATCAAGAATTGAAAATCAGTTAGAAAGTATAAATTTGTTAAAAAAAGCTAATTTAAATACTTATATTCAGGGAGAAAAATTAGATTTAGAAATATTGGCTAAAGTTATAAGTGAGGATTATAAATTAATGTTAGATTCTTCTGATTTTTATTCTATGGAGCTTAATCCTTACCACAAAAATATTTTGGAAAAATTATCCTTGCAATCAGAATTTGATAAAAATTTTATTGAATTTTCCATATTAGATAAACAGGGAATGGTATTTATGTCTACAATTAAAAGTGAAGTTGGTAAAATAAAAGAAGATAGAGATTATTTTATCAATGCAAAAAATTCAACTTTTGTTGGCCCTTTTGATTATGATATTTCTTTACAAATTCCTACTTTAATTATTTCTGCTCCTATAAAAGATGATAATGGAAATCTTTTAGGAATTTTGGCCGGCCGTTTAAATTTAAAAGAAATAAGTAATTTAATCACTAAAAGAGAAGGTTTAGGAGAAACTTTGTTAGTTAATGAATTTAATTTAGTTTTAACTGATTTAAAATATTTTCCAGATGCTGCTTTTAAGAAAAAAATATTCACTGATGCCACTAAAAATTGTTTAGATGGAAAATCTGGTTTTATTCAATCTAAAGATTATAGAGATGTAAATGTTTTTGTTTATTATTTATGGGTTCCAGACAGAAATGTTTGTTTAATCACCAAGATTGACGAATCTGAGGCATTAAAAGATTTAACGAGACTTTCTTACATAATGGCTATTATTTTCAGTGTTATAATTATTGTAGTAAGCATTATAAGTTTAGTCTTGGCCAAAAAGATTACGTCGTCAATTATTAAATTAAAAAATGCAGCATTGGATTTGTCACAGGGAAAATGGAAAACAAGATTAAACATCCATACAAAAGATGAGATTGAAAATTTGGCAAAAACATTCGTTGAAATGACCAAAACTTTAAAGAAATCAAGAAAACAGCTCGAATCTTATAGTAAAAGCTTAGAAAGTAAAGTTCGGCAAAGAACAAAGCAGTTTGAAGATAAAGCTAAAGAAGCAGAAGATAGCAAGAAAGCCACATTAAATATAATGGAGGATGTTGAAGAAACCAACAATAAACTGAAAGAAACTGAAAGGTTGTTAAGAATAAATCTTAGAGAGATGAAAAAGCTGGACAAGCAGAAAGGCGAATTTATTTCTATAACTTCCCATGAATTAAAAACTCCAATTACTTCAATAAAAGGTTTTGTCCAATTACTGTCTGATCCAAAAATAGGCAAAAAATCTCAGAAGAGGAAAAAATATTTAGGAATAGTATACAGAGAAGTAATAAGGTTAAATATCTTAATTTCAGATATTTTAGATTTGTCAAGACTTGATTTAAAAACAGTTAAATTTAATTATGAAAAAGTAGATTTAAAAGAATTATTAGATACAGTAAGAAAAGAAAATGAATTGAAAGCTAATAAAAAGAAAATACAGTTAATTGTTGAGGTAGACAAAACAGTTCCCAAAATTGAGAATGACAGGACTAGATTATTGCAGGTATTTACCAACTTGGTGGTTAATGCCATTAATTATACTCAAAAAGGATATGTTAAAATTACAGCTAATAAAGAAAAATCTAAGGTTCATTTTATAGTTGAGGATACGGGTATTGGAATTTCAAAACAATATTTTGAAAAGATTTTTGAAAGATTTTATCAAGTAGATTCAAGTTTAACAAGAGAAATAGGCGGTACAGGGCTGGGTTTGGCAATTACAAAAGAGTTAATTACAAAAATGCAAGGTTCTATAAAAGTAGAAAGCATAGTAGGAAAGGGCACAAAGTTCCATGTGTTATTGCCGATTAAACAAAAAGAAGATAATTTTAAAAAGGCACTGTCTAAAAAATAAGTGATAACCCTTAAAAGGGAGAATCACCTAGATT
>CAZSMA010000009.1:0-22804 GCA_964608065.1 uncultured Methanosarcinales archaeon | reverse complement strand
CCATACTCAAGAATACAAATCAACAAAATTTAAGAAAAATCGGCTATGCACATACCATAATACACAATAAAGTAAAACTTAAAAAGCCTCAAAAGAGAAATTTACTGTCTAAGATGAAAAAAATATATGTAGTTGAATTTTGTATATTCCTCTTTTTGGCTATTTTAGGAATTTCTTCCATTGTGGTTTCTAGCAAACTATCTGTAGATTTATTACCTGATGTTTACTTTTTTGAAGTTGAAATGTATACTCAAAATGAAAAGCCCAGACCTTTTAATTTCTTTTTGTGGGAACATGATTTTACAACAAAAGAAGGGGTTATATCTTTTACGATTAATTTTGATGATACAATAGAAAATATTGTTATTGATTTTCCGACATTTATAGATGAAAAAAGGACAAATATTAAGTTATTTGATTGTGGAGAGTCTATTTCTAAATGTGAAAACGAGATTGACTCAAAGGATATAAAACTACGTTATACAGAAAATCCTGTTAATCAGCCAAGACACACAACATTAATAGTTGATGATATACCAAAAAATCTGGAAGACAAAAAAGTGGTTATAAGTTACAATATGGATATTATTCCTCAAGGATTATTTATTATTCACAATCCAAGAAATAATCTTAATTATGATAAGTATGCAATTGATTTTCAAATAGGTGAAGCTTTTGATTGTGAAGGTGAATGCTTAAAAGAAATGGATGGTTTTGAAAAATATATGGTGAAAGGAGGGAAAAAAGATATAAAATTAAGATTGCTTGAGGAGTCTTCTAATTGGAGAAAGTTTAAACTCGAAACTATAAACAAAAAAATTATTTTTTGGAAAAATTTATTGAATGGATTAGGAATATCTATACTTGGTTCAAGCATTATTTTAATTTTTAAATTCATTATTGACTTGTTAAAAGAAAGAAAAAATAAAAACAGGGTTAAGTTAAAAGAAAGGGAAAATAAGAATATGGTTAATTTTCAATTTCGATTAATAAGAAAGTTATTAAAACACATTAGAAAAAAATTATAAATAATTGAATATGAAAACTTACGTCTTTTACTTTTATAACCTGTACATTCCTAAAGATGGTTATGTGAATGCAGAAAAGGGAATTAGAATTACTCCTCTTCGCATAGCCGAACGTTTTGAAAAAGAAAGAAAAAATCTTTCAAGCCAATTCAGATATGGTGGATTTAAAACTGCAAAATGTTACATTAAAGCAAATAATGAAGAAGAAGCTAAAAAAATTGCAAATTGGTTAGAAATGATTTATTCATTCGCACAAAGTAGAAGTGTATATTTCTCAGAGTGGTATAGTTATAAGAAAGGGGGAAAATATATTTCATCAGAGCCAAAGCAGATAGAACCTATAGAGAATAGGTTTTCAGAATTAGTGTCTGGAACTCGTATAGGAAGAATTAGTTTTAAAAAAGATATAAGCTTATTTGTTAACACAGCTTTAGATACATTAAAAAAATCTGAACAACAAAAACAAGATGAAATTATGATAATAATATATGCCTATATGATTTCAAAATCACAAATGGTCAATGAATTAAAATTTTTAATAGGATGGATTGCTTTAGAAAAATTAGCCAATGAAAAATATAATTCTTGCATTTACACTAACAGAGGTTTAAATAAAACTGAAATTAAAAAATTGAAAAAATTTGTAAAATGTAGTTTAAAATTATATTATTTTATTAAAAGAGGCAGTAGGATAAATCATGTTATTAAAAATATGCGAGCTACATATTTATATGAGCAGAATACTAAAATCAAAATGAAATGGTATTTAGAATCTTTAGATTTAAGTTTTGATAATAAGGAATTAGAGAAGCTTATAAAAATTCGTCGAGGCTTAGTACACAATCTCCATTCTAATTTACTATTGAAGAATCCCCAATATACATCTAAACTTCAAAGATTAATGCAAGATGTAATCTTCAAGCTACTTGGAGTGAACGATGATTTAAAAAAACAATTCATACTCAAGCAATATAATATGGGAAGACCTTTTTTACTTCCAAGTAAATTTTAGGTTTTATAAGAAATCTAAAGAACTCTAATCATTTTAGAGTTTCTTAGTTTTTATCAAATCTCTCATCTTCTCTCTAACGGCTTCTATGGTAAATTCTGCTCTACTTCTATAACCAAGTTTAAGTTTTTTGATAAATTTATCTATTTCTTTTGCCAATTCTTCTGGTACAGCTATGTTGGTGTATTTGCTTCTTGCCATTGTGTATGTATGAACGATAGTTTTATATAGTATTTTTCGTGTACGTGTACATAATAGAAGGGATTTAAAAAATATGAAAAAAATAATACTAAGCTTAATCTTAATGATTTTACTATATAATTCTGTTTCTGCTCAAGTTGGAATTTATAGTCCTTCAAGTATGTTTAAAATTGAAAGAGCAAGTAGCGAATGTTTTATAGAAGGGGGAAATGGATTGATTGATTTGAAAGTGAAAAATATTGGGGGTGCTGATGCTTCATTTAATATTAAAGTTGAATGCGAAACTCCTTTTTCATCACAAGCATATAATACTATAAAATTAGAAGCAGATTTAAGCGAATCTTTTAAGCTTCCTATTTACGGAGATACAAATGAAGCTGAAGAAAGAGGAATTTGTTCAGTCAAAATATCTGATTCAGCAAATCCAGACAAATATGATTTGATAGAAGTTCCTGTTTGTGTAAAAAATAGACCGTTATGTGAACCTGAAGATTATATGTGCGATGACAGTTTAATAAAAAGATGTAATAAAGCTGGTAATTGGGAAACTTTTAGAATTTGCAATGAAAAATGTGATGCCAAAACAAACAAACAAGGCATAGTAAATCGTTTTTGCACTGAAGACATACCACCTAAAAAACCATATAATCTAATTTATTTAGTTCCTATAGGGATACTACTTATTATTGGATTAATAATATATTTAACCTTTAAAGAACATAAAAAAAAGAGAAAGATTCAAAAAAATAAAAAAAAATATTGTCAAATCTGTGGTTCAAAAACCTCTATGGAAGATAAACATTGTCCAAAATGTGGAGAAAAAACATAACTACTGGTTTAGTTATATAGAAAAAATTTAGTAATATTAATATTCTATATATGTTCCCTTATAGTTTGAGTTGTTTTATTTATAGATCAAAATAGGGTTATTAAACTATGGTTAGAGTGCGTAACCGTGCTTTCTTGCTGGAAAGTGGTCAAATAAGACTTATTCTATGCAGAATCTTTTTTATTAACTACAATCTTAATACTCCATCAGATATGTTCTTGAATTATAAGACTTAACCCCTTATCATAATCCAGCTAGTTGAAATACACTATAAAGAAAAATTTTTATTTTACTTAAAAGTCTCTACACATGAGGATTAGAACCATACTTTCTTCTTATTTTTATCAACTTGCCAAAGAATCGTGCTGAATTGGTATAATTAAGGCGTATTCCCTATGTGTGGGGACTGGGTGGGACTATTTATTTTTTATGAAGTGGCTTAGTTCTAACAGATAGGTATTTCATTAACCTCTCTAATCAGGAAATATTCGTTTATCATGTAGTAAGTATAATCTTTTTCTATGTCTTGGTAATCTCCAAACCCTTTTTTTCTTTTTCAGAGGATATTTTTTGGTCTTGTATGTATATCTGTATTCCCAATCATAGCTGTCTCCTTGTTTGTAGAGTTTAGCTATTGGAACACAGTACAGTCCATGTAGCCTTCCGTGACTTGCTGGTGGTCTACCATGTACATAATAGAATCCGTCTGGTTTGTCTTCTAGAAGCTCTTCTATGAAAGAAGCCATACTATATAGATCTACTTCTCTTTTTACTAGTTGTTCCTTAGTGAATGGTGTATCTATATAGATTGCATTTGATTGGTCTAGGTTGTATGGGTGCAGATTTTTATTGGTTTTTTTGTTTAGAGGTATTTTTATTCTTTTCTGCCCTACTATTTTCAGACCCCCTCCAACCCACCATACTTTTTTTTGGATGCCATTTTTCGCCTCTACAGTACAATCTCCCTTCGTTGAGCAGGATTATTACCACCTAACTTGCTTAATTAATTAATACCTAAAAAGGTATAATTCTAATTGATTTTAGTGCATGGTTATTAACCACCTCATCCAGAGGTTTAGGTTCTTATAGATAAAGTATAGTATTGCACAGTGCATTATATACCACTATGTTATTATTTATTAATTATTTAATGGGGGAGAGTTAATGACATGCATTTCATTTATCTCATTCTTAACAATTTTCCAATGTCCCATTTAAATTCTCCAGATTTAATATTGTTAGCTACATTTACAACTTCATTAATTAAATCATTGGACACATCTAATTTTTCCATTATCTCTTCTCTTTTCCATGTTGATGCTCGTGGCATTAGGTCGATTAATAGTTTAGATTTTTGGGAAATTATATCTGTGCCAATTTGAAATAATGTCGATGGCTTTTTTCCACTACCTTGAACATAAATTATCTCCTCTTTTTTTCCCGATATTCTTTTCATAATGTCCAGAGCATTATTGCGACTGACCCCTAGATTTACCATTATTTCCTCTTTCTTTAGTGAAACTTTATCTTCTAAAAGTTTTAATATCTTCTTTTCATTTTCTTTTGTTAAACATCCTTTGTTTAGAGCCATGCTGTTTAAAGTAGAGTCCACTGAACAAAGAATACTCTTCACTTTTCTTAAGATTCCTATAACTTCATTTACTTTTTCTTTCATTTTCTTTCCTCCTTAATATAATATTTTCCGTTTGACAGATTCTCTAATCAACCAGCTTATTGATTTTTTTTCTTCTTTTGATTTTTGGATAAGTTTATCCCAAAGGTTATCATCCATAGCGATATTTCGACGTTTTTGAGCTTTTGAAGGCATAATATCATTATTCATTTTTTTCAACATCTTTTGCTATTTCATTAATAACTATTTGTATCCATTTTGGATAAATTTTAATTTTCTCATTCTTGTTGGATTTCATTTTTCTGAATGTGTTCTTTGATTAAGTGCACAATATGTTCATTTAGACTCTTTTCGAAATTACATATTTTTTTGAACTTAATCCAAGTTTCATCATCAATACGTAACTGGATTTTAGGTTTATTTTTTGTCATAATGAATAATTAATTATTATTGATTATAAGTCTACCTACCTTTTAGGGTAACATCTTTTTGGTTTTTTTACGTCGATAAAGCTAAAGACAGGGTGTTACCTTTCCGGTAGTTATATAAAGTTATTTTAGATTATTACCTATTATGATTGAAGAATGTCCTTATTGTCAAGCAGAAACTACAATTAAATTTGGCAAAAGAAAAAATAAGAAAAAAAATGTCCAAATGTGGTTCTGCAAAGTTTGTAAAAAGAAATTTACAAATAATTTTAAATGTATCAATAAATGGATTAAAAATCCAAAATACCCTTCAGAGATTATTCTTAGAGTAGTAAAATGGGGGAAAATGGGAGCTTCACTTCAAGGAGTGAAAAATGCTTTAAAAGAAAATTACCAAATTGATGTGCCAAAAAAAACTATATGGTTATGGTCAAAAAAACTAAAAGAATTGTCAAAAGAGGAGTTAAATGAATTACTTATCCGTTCAAGATTTGAAGACCTTGAAGATGAAAAATTTGAATCTTTATCATCAGAATTTAAAAGATTAGATGATTTAGAAGAAGAAAAAGCAAAAGATAAAATCAAAAAAAGGCTAAATTGTCCTAAATGTAAAAAAGGAAATTTAAAAAGACATATTATCCAAAATAAAAAGGGCAAACCTATTTTTGTTTTATCTTTTTGTTTAATGTGTGGCTTCCAAAAAAGGAATAAATACAAACATCAAAAACACTTTAAATATTTATAAATTAAAGAAATATTCTTGATTCAATGCTACAAAAATAGAGGTAAAGAAGCCCTACAGGACAATCAAAACATAGCTTAATCATTAAAACGAACTCTTTCATTAACAGGATATATATTATACTCAAACATAACATATTTTTTTGGTGCATCATATCCAGTATCGGTTTTGTATCGGATTTCTAAAACAGTATATAAATTAAAACTGTTAACATTATTAGTAAAGTACTTATAATCTGGATCGTAATCCACTTCTTCATAACCCCATTTAACTCTAAAATCCTCATAAAATAAGTTTTTAAAGCTTATAGCACTGTTATTACCATCTAAACCATTAGGTTCTAATTCTTTAATATGGTGTGAGTTCCTTCCTTTCAAAAAGTGAATAGGTAGAACCTCTTCTTTTATTCTCCATTCTGCAGTATCTTTATTTTTAGTCGCAAACACATTAATTTCAATATCTTTAGCAGGCGTAGGACTCATATTTTGAATATGGATCCCATCACGATTTTGCCTAACTTGGAAGTAAGGAACTCTGTTTATGTTGAAAGAGTCAGAATTTTTTTTAAAAAGTAAATATGTAAAGAAAACATAAGCCCCTATAAGAATAGCTTGCATTTGTGTATCTGTTGGATTAAAACGGAGGATATTTGGGGCTTTTTCAGTTATGATTTGAATATTAAAATAATTGAGGAAAACTACAGCAATGAAACCCAATATTATATAGGCATATATTTTTTTGAACCAATCTTGGAGAAAATTAAATAGTAATAAAAAAGTTATAATTCCAAAAACTAAAGTTGCATTATATAATTTGATATTAAAAGTATATATTGTTAATCCCAATGTAATAAGACCTACAATTTGGGGCAATCCTTTTTTAAAAGAGGGGTCATTGAATGATGGAACTTTAAATCTACTTTCACCCCATTTTCTTACTGAATAGTTTATTATACGAATGAAACCAAGTCGGATTCTTCTTATTATGTGTAATAGGATACTTAGTATGAATCTTATCAAATTTGATTTTAATTTCATTAAGTTAATCGCTAACTTCTTCATTTTGTATAATCTGAATTCCAATTTTGCATTTTAAAAAGGTTTATATAGCTCCACATATAGGTAAGAGATGTCAGATTTCATACTTGAGCTCGGCGGGAGCACTTTATATTCTGTTCAACTCTCCATTTGTCGCCCTTTTCGGGCTACAAAGCTTAAAACCAAAGTTGCTTCTAGGAGAATTGGAAATGAAAAAGATATGTATACATGATTATGATAAAAGATATGTAAGAGATACTAAAAGAAAAGAAGAGAACAAGAATGTTTCCAAGAAGAATAAGGAGCTTGTGTTCAAGTTCTGTGATGCCTGTCTCTTGAATGATATGAGCAAGGCAAGGATCACGAAGTATCTTAGCTTCTTCTGTTTCTTCTTCAAACATTTCAACAAAGACTTGGACAAGGCGACAAGGGAAGATATAGAGAAGTTCGTGGCGGTGATAAATGCCAAAGAGAATTTCTCACCATATACAAAGCATGATACTACTATGCGCTTCAATGCTGCTGGAAATACCAATATTTCAGGATTTCAAGATTCTCGTGATGATATCAGCATTTACGCTAGTGAATATAGTCATGCTGTTCATGATAATCTTTGCAATAATCAAGTCTGCCTTTGCTGTATTGAACTCAGATGTAGGAAGAGGGGTAAAGAGGGCAGCAAAATATCTGTTATAAGTGCTTGACCTATGAGAAACGAGAACCATAGGTAAAAAGAGAGTTTGAGGTAACGTCTCCGATGACTCAGCGATTCCAAATACATTTTTTATGACTTAACAGAATAAAACAAAATATTTAAAAAAAGAGTGAATTCATAATAATCAATGGCAGAGAGATTTCTACTAGCAATATCTTGTGAAATTAGGGAGAGCAAATAAAATGACTAAAGAAGCTAACGAAACAACTAAGACATACAAAATTTTGGCTAAACATTGTGTAGCTGCTAAATACAAGTTTCAGAAACAAAACCCTCACTTAACCATACTTAGCATAAGACTTGATAAGTCGACCCCCCCCCCCCGAAGAAAAAAACCACCCTGAATTCATATTCGGACAAAGAGCATACATTATCATCGCAGAAAAAACGAGTACGAATTCGAAAACGAATCTACACAATCACAGCTAAAAGAAGGTACTTTTCTTAATTTCTAATCCAATATATTTTTTATATAAATTCTAGATTTTTCTCAAGATGTCTTACGAAATCCCTCAGCAATTGGAGTATAATGAGAAAGTGGTCTTTGAGCTTACTTTCTCGCAGTTAGCTTGGGCTATGTTGTTTGGTTTGCCTGCTGCTGGAATATTTTTGAAGTCTAGCCTTAATATTTACGTAAAGAGCACAATAGCCATTATACTATGTTTCTGTGCTATTTTGTTCATGTTTTTCAAAGCCAGTAAGTTCATAAAAGATTATTATGTTTGGCTGAAGTTTAGGAAGGCTGATAGATCCAGTTCTAAGCTTAAGAAATTTGTAGGCGTTAAGAGAACTCTACCTTTCAAGAAAAGAGATAATAGAACAATATCGCAATATCCACACAAAAATCACTGCTTCAAATTAAAAAATGCGAATATCTTTTTTAATAATATCTCATGTGTATTGATCTGCTCCCACATTCTGGGCATATATGTAGTAATTCTGAATCTGAAGTTTTCCATTTGTTTTTACAGTTACTGCATTTGCATTCAATTGAAGTTATAGCCTTCATTCTTTAACTCTGGGTTTTCCTATTTTTTGGTTAAAATTCTTTTGAGTTCAGCGAAAAACCCTTTAGGTTTTACTTTTTCTTCTTTTTCTGTTTTTTCTTTTTTCTCAGATTTCTTCTTTTTCATTTTCACCTTCTTGATTTTCCCAATACTTATTTTTACATTAAGGTAGGGTGACTGTATCAGAATTCAAAATAGCAGTAAAAAGTTGTATAATAGCGGTTTTAAGTTAATGGGGTTTTGTGTATTAAAATTGGTTTCTGATACAGCACTCTTTTTTATTTTGATGAAAAGATCCTTATATAGATGTTTATCATATCGGGTTTTATATCGAAATCCGATACACAGAAAGCTTTATATAGTTAAATAGTTAACTAGATAACTAGTTAAAATGGTTGAAGAACAAAAAAAGAAAAGGATAATCGCTACCAAGATCAGCGCAAAAATATTCGGAGAAGCGCAACTGGTAGACATGCAGATCCAAGGAGAATGGAAAAAAGGGGACATAGCAGACCTGCTGGAAAAAGCACTTAAACTCTACAGCAACTTAGGCAAGGGAGTTATAGAAGGTAAAGAACTCCCGAAACATATCACAGAACTGATAAAATCAGCAGGTATAAAAGAAGTAAAGACCAAGGAGAAGAAAAAATGAAAAAAGAAAAAGATAAGGGAATAAACCTGAATTTCGGATTTCTCGACAAACTAATGCCGATGCTAGATGAACTATCCAAACTTCAAGGAACTAAGAACTTCAAAACATCAAAGGGAAAAGAGTTCGTTGTCAGCAGCAATTTCAATGTAAGCGATCTTAAAAAATCACAAGACTTCAAAAAAGAACAAAAAAAAGAAATACGACCAGAAGCTGAAGAAAAAGAGCCAATGGTAGACCTGTTCGACGAAGGAAAATTTTTAAAAGTAATCGCAGAACTGCCAGGAACAGATAAAAAAGACATAAAACTAAGATTAGCAAAGAACAGATTAATCATTTCCACAAAAGACAAAAAATACTATAAAGAGCTAGATATATCTTCAAAGGTTAAATTAACAAAAAAATGGACTTACAAAAATGGAGTTTTAGAGATCAATCTTAGAAAATTATGAAGATGAAAAAGATGCTATTATCTGTAGTGGAAGCAAGGCACAGGGATGTTGGCAGGAGCATAGCAAGGATGCATAACAAGAATATGCAGAAATTAAACCTTGTTAGTGGTGATATTATAGAAATAGAAGGTAAAGAAACAACAAGCGCAATCGTATGGCCTGATTATCCTGATGATTCCAGTATTGAGACCATAAAGATAGAGGGGGATATAAGGAGCAATGCAGGAGTAGGCATAGGAGAAAAAGTGTCTATCAGGAAAATAGAATCTAAACCTGCCAAGAAGATAGTGATAGCTCCTAACCAGACTGTCAGGATAATCAAAGGAAGCCAGTATCTTAGTAAGGTATTGAAAGGAAGGCCTGTGATAGAGAAACAGAAGATAAGGGTTGAGATGCTGGGGGACCCCATAACATTTACGATCACAAGTACCAGCCCTTCAGGGACTGTCATGGTAACAGATGAAACATCTATCGTTCTTAAAGAAAAGCCAGTAGGTGAGGAAACTGGAACAGGAACAACTTATGAGGATATAGGCGGTTTAAGGAAGGAAACAGCTGTTATCAGGGAGATGATAGAACTGCCTCTAAGGCATCCTGAGCTTTTCCAAGAGATAGGCATAGACCCCCCGAAAGGGATTTTAATGCATGGTCCTCCAGGAACAGGAAAAACCTTGCTTGCCAAGGCTGTTGCCAACGAATCAGAAGCAAGCTTCTTTTCTATAAAAGGCCCTGAAATAATCACAAAATACTATGGCGACAGCGAGGCTAACCTGAGAGAAATTTTTGAACAAGCAGAAGCAGAAGCTCCATCAATAATATTCATAGATGAGATAGACAGCATAGCTCCAAAAAGAGGAGAAATGAGCGGTGAAAGACAGATAGAGCGAAGAGTAGTCTCACAACTGCTGACTTTGCTGGATGGAATTAAGGCTAGAGGCCAAGTAATTGTTATCGCAGCCACAAACCAGCCAGACATCTTAGATGAAGCTTTAAGGAGAGGCGGAAGGTTTGACAGGGAAATAGAAATAGGTGTTCCTGACAAGGAAGGAAGAAAGGAAGTTCTTCAGATTCATACTAGGGGAATGCCCTTAGAAAAAAAAGATGAGACCATTGATTACTTAGCAAGCAAAACGCACGGCTTTGTAGGAGCTGACCTGGCTGCTCTATGTAAAGAGGCAGGGATGCATGCTTTGAGGGAGATAGCATTAAAGATTGATATAGATGATGATATCCCTAAGGATGTATTAAGTAATTTAAAGGTGACAAAGGCTAACTTTGATGAAGCCTGGAAAAGCATTGAACCGTCAGCGATGAGGGAAGTATGCATTGATATACCGGATGTTAAATGGTCTGATATAGGGGGATTGGATGATGCCAAGCAGGAACTCATAGAAACAGTTGAATGGCCCCTAAAATACCCCTTGCTTTATGATTATGCACATACAAAAACTTCTAAAGGCATCCTGTTAACCGGTCCGCCTGGTACAGGAAAAACCTTGCTTGCCAAAGCTGTTGCCAACGAATCAGAAACTAATTTCATATCCATCAAAGGACCTGAGCTTGTCTCAAAGTATGTCGGCGAATCAGAAAAAAGGCTGAGAGAAATATTCAAGAAGGCAAAGCAGGCAGCCCCGACTATACTATTCTTTGACGAGATGGACTCAATAGCCCCGAAAAGAGGCAGTAGGAGTGGAGACTCCGGGACCAGTGAAAGGATCATTTCTCAGCTATTAACAGAGATGGATGGTGTGGAGGATTTGAAGGATGTTTTGGTTCTGGCTGCAACCAATAGAAAAGACATGATGGATACTGCTTTGCTAAGGCCTGGAAGGTTTGACAGGATAATAGAAATTGGTCTGCCGGACAAGAAAACAAGGCAGGAAATCCTGAAAATACATTGCAGAGGCAAGCCTTTGGCTAATGTTAACATGGCTAAATTAGTTGAGAAAACCAAGGGTTATAGCGGTGCTGACATATCGGCCCTGTGCATGGTAGCTTCCAACTTGGCTATTAGAGAGTTTATACAGAAGACCAAATCTGTCCAGAATGATTTCAAGAAATTTAAAATAACCAGTAAGCATTTTGAAAAAGCATTGACTATCGTAAAGAAAAAAAGGGAAGGAAAAAAGCAGATTGTGAAAATTATCGCTGATGGCCAGAAGCTCATAGCAAAGATGACAGAAGAGGATATGAAAAAAGCTGGAGTAAAGCAAGGCGATGTAGTTGAGGCAGAAATTGCTAAGGATTTAGTAAGGGATCAATACGAGAAGGAGGGACTATGAGAACGCTTATCTACGTCCCAATAATCCATAGCGGTGCTGACATGGGCAGTATAGCATCCAATCTAGAAGATAGGGGCTCAGCGATGATTGGTACAGAAGGTTGGGAAAGGCATAAAGAGACTATTTCCAGGTTTTGGGAGTCTATATCAAAGTATTTCAAATCCTTGAATGCAAAGGGTTTTCAGATCTACCAGGATGGTTTGCTGGCGGATGGCGAGCTTGGCATGAAAGTGGTCAATAGCGCTGCTGCCAAAGGAAGCAAGAACTACCAGATAATAAAATACCTGGTCTCTAAAAGTGCAAGGATAATGAAGACAGAGGATATGAAAATACTGATGAAAGAGGTAGATATTATCAAGAAGATAGCAAACTCTGATTCTAAGTTGAAGAAATTAATAAGCGCTCTGCATTACAAGATGGTTAAGGATAAACTGCTTGCTGAAAGAGATAAGTTTATTGCAAACATGATAAATAAGACTCTTGTTAAAGATGGCATCATTTTCATAGGAGCATACCATAACATTATCCCATTGTTAAACAAAGATATCAAGGTCGAAGAAATTAAAGAGAAAGCGAAGGTTGAAGAGTATCAAAAAATCTTTTTCTTAAAAAGCAGAGAAGGCACAGCAAGAAAATTAGCAAAGTACTTGACAGCGCCTGTATAGGGTTAAAAACTCAAGAGGTTGCCTTTGGGGTTAAAGAGTTCATCTTTTTTGTTAAAGGCAAACCTTTCGAGAGTTTTTTAATCGTCTCCCCCGGAAAAATTTAGGAGGGATATCCTTAGTGAGTGGAGACAATGAAATTTATTCTTTTTGGAATATTATTTAGGTGAGAACTCGTTCGTCTTTCGATAAAAGACTTTGCGCCACATGTTATTTAGACGTAAAGATTATTTAAACTTTTTTGACTACTCTCCAATCGTTTCAAATGTCGTATTTCGATACCAATTTAAATTTTAGAAGTAATAGTGTATCGGATTTCGATATTTGGATAATCCTTAAAAATAAAAAGAGGCAGCAATAACATATGGTTGATAAGAAAAATTTTATAGATGTTATAATCGGAGTAGAATTAATCTTCTTGACCCTAGTTTATTTGCTATTTTTAATATTTAGGATGAAGTATTAAATTGTGATTGTTTTATTGCTATTTGGCCGGAAAAAGCTTTATTATTTGTAAGAGATGTTATTTGGCAAGACTTATTGGATCATAAAACTCCTTCCTCTGACCTGGCTTTTTTAGTTCTAATCTTGGATTCCATACGCTGGATTTCCTTTTTATAAAATTCAATATTTTCTTTACATACTTTAATTTCGGATAGTGCCATCTCTCTTTGATTTACCATTATTAGTTCCTTTCCCCCGAATTCTTAAATCCTTTAGCCTTTAGAGATTTTTAATCATAAAAGCACATTTTGACACGTTTGTCTATGTCGATGTAGTTTTGCGTTAACTGTTTTCTAATCAAATCGCCTTGCTCTGTTAGTTTGCATATTCTTCTGTTGCCATTACCGTTTCCATTTCCATTACCGTTTCCGTTTTCATAAGTCAATAAACCTTTTTTTACAAAGGTGTTCAATGCCGAATATACATGGCCGTAGTTAACCTCTCCAAACTCTTCTCTCAGTTTGCTTATTATTTCGTTGCCGCAAAGTTTGTTGTTTCTAAGTATCTGTAGTATTAATACATCCATGATACTTTTTACAACATTTTTTCTTAGAATCTCTAAATGGTTGTTTTTATTTAACTTCAATTTCTGCACCACGTTTTTTAAATTCAATATATATTTTACTAGAACTCCTAACCCTTTTTTTATTGGATGAAAGTCATATATAAAGATTATTGTGTTAAAAACCGATACCACTCTCAAATCGTTAATCGATTTTAATACTTACAAGTGAAACAGAAATTTTTAAACTCTCAACTATCCACTCTGAATACTAACACAATACACTTCTAAACGCTTCGGGTCTTGAATCTTCCCATTCTTTTGAAAAATGAACACCTTCTGGAAATGGTTTTAGATTAACTACCTTGCTTCCTTCGCATGTTATTAGAATATCAATACAATAATTTTCTTCATTACATATTGCTTTAGTCCAAGTCCTTACTTTATTATTTGAAGGATTAGCCTTAGTCTCATTTGAAGGGTCAACACCAGTCTCAAAAGACACTTTCCCAGTCAAATTTGAATCTGAGAATATTAAGAGTAATGCTATAGTCAAGAGGGCTATAACATTCAAAAGATGTAAAGTAGTACTAAAAAAGATTTTGCTTCCATTAAAACTCTCTTTCATTTCCTGATGGTTAATTTCTAGATTTTATCAGTCATATTTTGCTTTAAAGGAATTACATATATACCGACGTGCGCTTGTCCTCCATTTGATTTAGTAGATTCTAGAGTTAGTATTGCTGCTGTTGTTTTTGAAATTTCTTTCTTAAAAGTAGTAGCGTATACAAATATGAGAAACAGCAACAAAAAAATTATTAAAATTGTTATGATTTTAACTTTCATTAAAACTTCACCCCCGATTTTTTGTTATATCTAGATTATTTTATTTCCTTTTTTTATATAGTTATTTCATAAATCGATTTGTGAAACAGAAATAAACACATTCAAAGTTTTAGAGATTAATAGTTTTGCATCCAGTACTTATGAAACTAAAAAATAATAAGCTGTTAAAAATAAAAAAACTGGAACAAAAAAAGTGTTCCATATAACATTTGAAGGTGAAAAGTTAAGGAAAATTTTAATTGGAAATTATTCTAAAGTCAATAAAGAAATTTTTGATTCCATAAAACAAAAAATTTCAAATTAAATATCGAAGTTCGATAATAAAACTAAATTTATAAGTTCTATGAATCGATAACTATAATGAATGGTTAAAAATAAAGTAAAATTTTTCAAAGCTCTAGGTGATGAAACAAGGCTTAAGATAGTTAAACATCTCTTAAGTAATCGTGAACACTGTGCCGGTAATCTTGCACTCATAGTAAAGAAAAACCAAACAACTGTTTCAAAACATCTCAAAATACTAGTAGAAGCAGAGATTCTGAAATATAAGAAAAAAGGTAAGAATATAATTTATGATATTAAAAATCAGCAAGTAAAAAAACTATTATTAAGTCTTAGAATAAACTGAAAAGAAAAGTTCTAAATTTTCTTGAAATATATCATCTGTCATTATGTATTTAATCAATTATTTTTGAATAAATTTTAAAACAAAACATATTTAAATATGGACATATGCCCATATAACAAAATGATTAAAACGAATAAAGAAAAACTCAACAAAAGAGTAATATTGGCATTAACTGACATTCTAATATTAAATTCTCTCAAGAAAGAGCCTATGTGCAGGCAAGAGTTAAGCAACTGGTTTCTGAGAGAGTTTGACATTCCTATCAATGGCAGCACTTTGCACCCTATAATTATGAAGTTAAAAAAGAGTAAATTATTAAAAATAAAAAAGACTGGAGCAAAAAAAGTATTCCATATAACTCCTGAAGGTGAAAAACTAAGAAAAGACATGCTCAAAACTTATTCTAACATTCATAAAGAAGTTCTTAAATTTATAAAATAGACTCAACTGTGTGAAACCATTTTTCATTATCGAGACCCAACTATCAAAATTCCACCACCACAGCCCTTCTAACCTAAAAACCTAACCTCTATTTCCTTTCCAACACCGAGTCCTATTTTTGTTTTCATTTTCGAGGCTTTTTCTTTGCATTATCGAGGCCTGCTTCGCTTTTTGTTCCGGAAATTCTTTCTAAATTTTGGGGGAACGAATATAAAAGAAATCTAATTCTTTCAGACGAATGGTGGGAAAATATTTGTTAGATACTTGTATCTGGAGAGATTTTTATGAAAATAGGTTTAGTAAATCTGGAAGACCTCTTGGAAGATATGCCACCGATCTATTTGTTAAAATTTTGAAGAATAAAGATGAGATTATTTTTTCAGAAGCATTGATATGGGAGTTGAAAAAAGATTACAAAGAAAATGAGGTTAATAACATGCTGAACCTTATATTTTTGAATAAGATACTTATTAATGTTAATATTACTAAAGAAGAATACTCTGAAGCCAAAAAGTTAGCTCAAGAAAGAGATTTACCTTTTGTTGACTGCTTAAATGCGATACATGCAAGAAATTATAGAGCAATACTTGTTTCACAGGACGATCATTATCTCAAAAGCCTTTCAGATATTTCAAGAGCGGTGAGGCCTGAACAGATTAGCTAAATCTTTTTTCCAGTTCTTGCAGTAGTTCTTTGCTTATTATTTTTCTTGTTTTTCTGTTTTCTTCGTAACTAGTTTTCTTTTTTGTCTTGCCTCTAAATTTTAAGAATTCCTTGATTAGTCCTTCTTTGCTGAGATCAGCTAGTTTATCTCTAACTGCTTCTCTTATGAATTCAGTTCTTGAGTTAAAATTGTGCTCAGTTATGCTTTTGTCTATTTTTTTGAGTACAGGTTCCTGGAATTTTACAGTTACGACTTGCATTGTATTCCTTTGTAATACATAGTAATATATAAAACTTTCGCTTTTCAGCCCGGAAATTTTTTATCAGCGTCGGAAATCCTTTGGGTATGCGACACGCGACAAGTGTGCACGTAAGATATATAAAGGTTAAGCATTTTATTATGTATAAAACTTGCTAAGAAAAGCATACCCTATCTCAGTAACAAGTCCTTCATAAAGAAGGCAGGGGCTACAGATGAACTAACCCTAACTAAGGATGATTACTCTCAAAAGAGTATGAACTTAGAAGCCACTTCCTCAACTAACAATTAGGTAATGGTCGTTCACCGTATGCTCAGAATCTTAGTTATCATTCCAGGCTTAGCCCTATTTTGAGACTCAGGTTCTTTATCATCTAGAATCTTTACATGACACTGCCTGCATTTATCCATCCAATCTTTACCTAGCAATCCTCTTTGTCTGGATCTTGGGCTATCACATTGATGCTGCTCATAATTCTCAGAATATTTCAGATGCACACATCTCTTCCTGGCTTTATAGCTTATCAGGTTATCCCTTAATATCTTTGAAGACTCTCCTTTCTCTTCGTTTGTTAAAGAACTTAAAGGATTTCCCCCTAACCTTTTGCTGCCTTCATTCATCGCATGAATTCCTCTGCCAACTTTTCATATGCTTTTGCGCCTGTGCTCCATGAAGCATAATAGGCTATAGGTTTATGATGGCTTGGTGATTCTGCTAGTTTCACGTTTATTGGTATTATTGTACTGAAAACTTTATCCTTGAATGCTTCTTTGACCGCCTTTGTAACTTCAGCAGATAATTTAGTTCTTCTGTCGTACATCGTTAACACGACACCACCAAATTCTAGTCCAGGGTTTATGTCTTCCTTTACAGCATCGATTGTTTTTATCAGGTTTGCTACTCCGTCCATTGCAAAGTAATGCGTCTGTATTGGTATCAATACCTTATCAGCGGCTGTTAATGCGTTAAGCGTTAGTAGACCTACTGAAGGTGGAGTGTCGATGAAAATATAGTCATAACCTTCTAAGTCACTTATTTTTCGTTTTAGCTTGAATTGCATACGAACATCATTTGCTAACATTACTTGTGTTGCGCTCAGCCTTGGATCTGAAGGCATGATATCTAGGTTTCTAACACCTGTTTTTTGTATGATATCTTCTGCATATATCTCATCCTCAGTCAAAAGGTTGTAAACCGTTTTTTCTGGTTTTTCAGAAAGTACGTAATCTGTTGCGTTACTTTGAGGATCCATGTCAATTAGTAGAACTTTTTTGTTCTTGCTTGCCAAAGCAGTTGCGAGGTTAACACACAAATCGGTTTTGCCTACACCACCTTTTTGATTTGAAACAACTATTTTCGTCACCATTTTCGATATAAACCTAGAATTTATAAATATTTAAAGTTTTGTGTATTGTCGTGTTTAAATGTAGTTATAAAAAGAAATCTAATCCGTATCATTATATTTTAATTTTCCAATCTTTTCTAATTCCGTTTCTATTTGCTCGTCGGTAATTCTCTCTCCTCTTATTGATTTAAAATCGTCCATTATAGAATCTATTACTAGTTCAGTTTTTTTTGTAACAACTTTTTTAGTTTTTTTCTTTTTTGGTTTTACCTTTTCTTTTTCTAGAATTTCTTTCTCTTCTTTTTGTAGTTCTATACCCCTTCTGATATGCAGTCTCATAATTTTTACAATAAATTTTTATGCTTTTGTAGAAGATATTCTAACAGAAGCTTTCTTCCGTTGCAACCCCTTTTTGTTATCTTGTGCAGCTTCCCCCTGTAGTCTGTGTCGCTTTCTATTATTCCTCTTTTTTCCCAATTTAGAAATATGTTGTACAACCCGCTTGACCCTACCATGACTTTAAATCTATTAGCCAATTCTTTTTTTGTCGAATCATTCAGATTTTCATCTATCTTGATTAAGTTCCTTTCTTTTTCCGTTAGGAAACTGCACACTGATTCTGTGTTTATTAGTTTTTTAATTTTTACCAGCGTCTTTCTTAAAATATTCTGCACTGGAGTATAGTCCATTTTTAGTGTTTGAAGTATTAGCATGTTTGTTATCACTTCACTTAGCAGTCTCGCTTCATTTTTTGTTTTCGTCCTTTTTATAAAATCTTTTATTATTAATTTTCCCTTGACTTTTTTTCCCTTTATTGGTTTTGTTAATATTTTTTTGATCCTTTTTATAAAATCTTCAGTTATAAATGGTTTTAAGATGTAGTCTGCTATTCCACTTTTGTAGAAGTTTCTTTTCCTGCTTTCCTCGATTGACATCACGCTAAGAAAAGCCACCTTTGTTTTTATTTTATCTTTTGTTATTTTCTGAAAAATATCCCATCCGGACATGTCAGGCATCATCATGTCAAGAAGTACTAAATCTGGTTTTTCTTTTTGAAGTTTTTTTAAGCAGCTTTTTCCGTTGTTCACGCTTATAACTTTATAACCTTCGCTTTCCAAGACTAGCTTTACTGCTTCCCTGGTATCCTTATTGTCGTCTACGTGCATTATTTTATGTTTCATTTTTCTTTGAACGCCTCCATGAATAGTTCTGTAGGTTTTCCCAAGCTTTTGTATGGCAGTTTTATGTGGAATGTTGACCCTTTTCTTGGTGTGCTTTCAACTGTAATGTCTCCACCATGCGCATTAATTATCCCCTTGCATATCGTTAGTCCCAAGCCAGTTCCCTGATACTTCCTTGATGTTTTACTGTCAACTTGGAAGAACTTAGTGAATATATTGTCCAATTGTTTTTTTGGTATGCCTATGCCTGTATCGCTTACTGATATCATTAGGCTGTAACCTCTTTTTTTTGTTTCTATAATTATTTTTCCTTTTCTTGGTGTGAATTTTATAGCGTTGCTTATTAAGTTTGTTATCACTTGAGTCAGTCTTTCCCTGTCCGCTTCTGTTATCGGCAAGGGTCTTATTTTTGGTTCTATAATTATGCTTTTTTCTTTTGCAACTGTTTCCATGTTTTTTACAACTTCTTTAATTAGTTCTGTTAGATCTATTTGTCGCATGTTAAATCTCATGTTTCCTGCTTCAAGTTTGCTTAAGTCTAATATGTCCCAGATTAAATGCCTTAATTGTTTGGTATTTTTTGTAACTGTTTCCAAAGCTTCTCTCTGTTGTTTTGTCAGTTTGCCCAACTTTCCTTTTAGCAGTAAATCAAGGTATGCTATCATCGGAGTTAGAGGGGTTTTCAATTCATGAGATACTATATTAAGAAATTCTAGTTTCGTCTTTTCTAAATTATCATCCAGGTTTTTTTCTGCCATCCTTGAAGAGAACTTTTTGTATTTTATATATGTTTTTACTATCCCTAAACCTGTGTCGATTTTCGACATTTCTTTTGATATCTCAAAAGGGTTTATAAACATAATAAATCTTTATGAAAGACTAATGGTAGTTCACACTACTTATAAAAAAACGGAGGTTGATAAACATGGTAAACCAAGGACCAGACGTATCCAGTTTAGCAGAAGTGCTTGACAGGATTCTAGACAAAGGTATCGTTGTAGATCTATGGGTAAGAGTTTCACTTGTCGGTATTGAACTGCTAACAATAGAAGCTAGAGTAGTCGTAGCATCAGTAGACACATTCCTACACTACGCAGAAGAGATCACCAAGATCGAACAAGCAGCTATAGCAGCACCTGCTAAAGCTTAAAAAAATTTTTAAGGGAGATTTTTCTCTCCCTATTTTTTTTAAATTTGGACAAGAATAATATTTAACAATTAAAAATAAAAAAAAAGGAGATGATAAAAAATGGCTTCAGTCAAACAAAAAATCAATGCCATAGAAAGAAAAGGTTCAGAAGTGCGATCCGCTGTAAGTAGAATACATGGAACAATAAAAGAGCAAGTGAAGACTAATACAGCAGCTATTCATAATATAGAAGCAGGCATTAAAAAAGTAGGAGATAAAATAGCACAAAAAGGTAGAGAAATAGACGCAGGAGTTAAAAAAGTAGAAAGTGGAATAGCACAAAAAGGTAGAGAAGTGGACGCTGCCGTAAAAAAGATAGAAGGTGTGATAAGAGAACAGGGAAGAACAAACCAGGCTTATACAAAGGATTTCTATTTTGGTCAGGGTAAAGAGTAAAAACTTTATTCCTTTCTTTATTTTTTAGTTCTAATCTCGGATTCATTTTTCTTGCTGTAACTTTTCGTGTCGAGTTTCGATATTCTAAAAGAGTTTATAAATCTAAAAATTTTTAGAAAGCAACTAGAGTTTAAATTTTTGATAATTACTCTAAAAATATTTTAAACAAAAACAGGGGGAGAACAAAAAAAATGGGATATATAAGTACACATGGTAGAAAAAAAAGGGGCGGTGCAGTCGATAGAACCCTAGAAGAAAGAAAATCTGAAATAGCAAGAGGATCAAAAGAAGAGAAAAAGCAAGAAAAAAGAAAAGAGAGTGTTGAAGCTAAATTCTTAGCACCTAAATCACAAAATTTTGTTGAAACAGAAACAGTAAAATCCTATATGGGCAGAGTAGATATGTGGCTTAAAGCTGGATACCCTATTCATATCATTGGTCCTACTGGTTGTGGAAAAACTGCTCTGGCTATCAGAGTGGCAGAGAAGCTTGGAAAGCCAGCAGTATGGATAAATGGGGATGAAGCAATAACTACAACAGATTTGATTGGTGGCTATTCAAAAATTGAAATGAGTAGTTTAAGAGATAAATATATCCATAATGTTTACAAAGACAAGGATGTAATTGAACCTATGTGGGTTTCAAATCCATTAACCCTGGCATGTATGAATGGTTACACGTTGATCTATAATGAGTTTAGCAGGACAAAACCAGAGGCAAACAATGTTTTGCTTTCAATACTTGAAGAAGGGGTTTTGGAGTTGCCAACTAAATTTGGAGAAGATAGGTATGTCAAAGTTCATCCAGATTTTAATGTCATATTGACAAGTAATAATGTAGAGTATGCTGGTGTGCATAAGCCGCAGGATGCTTTACTGGACAGGATGCCTGCTATACATATGAATTATTATGACAAGGACACAGAAGTTAAAATTGTTGAAGCCCATAGTAAAGTTTCCCATATGGAAGCAGAAAAAATAATCAGCCTTATAAGAAACTTGAGAGAGGTTTTAGATGGTGCAGAGAAACCTGGAACAAGACCTGCAATAATGATAGCTAAAAGCTTAGAAAATTCAAATGGTCACGGCAAAGAATTTTTTGAACAGATATGCGTTGATGCGATAGGTTCTAAGTTTAGAGACTTTGAAGATGTAGAAAAGAAAAGGAACATTATAAAAGAACAGATTAAAAAACTAAATTAGAAAAAAAATAAAGAGGTGATCAAAAAGATGGTAAAGCAAGCAGTCATTCAGAATGCAAAGATTTATGATGTTTTTGATTTGTGGAAAAGGAAACCGAAGCAGCTTGCATTTAATGATACCGATGTTATAATTGTTACCGTTAAAGCAGGCGATAAAAAAATAGAGGAGACCTTCTTTACTTGCATAAAACCTGATGGGACTTTTAATTTGAAAACGCCCAGCAGGCTAAGTCATGCCAGAAGGGAAAAACTTGCAAGGTTTTTGAAATATTATTTTAAGGTAAAAAATCCAGAAGAATATAATTTAAGGAAGGGCATAAAAGAATGGAAAGGGAAAAAAGTGGATCTAGAAGAAGATCATATTTTTATTCCATAGGAGGCAAAGATGGCAGATTTTGAAGAATTAACAAAAAAAGCAAAGGATACAATTAAAAACTTAGTCGGAAAAGAACCCTTAAGTGTTACCAGATTGAACAAAGAAGGGAATGGATGGTTAGCACAGGTTGAAGTGTTAGAAAGGAAGGCAATTCCAGACACGCAGAACATTATAGGAATATATGAGGTTAAGTTCAATAACGATAAGACTCTTTCAGGCTATAAAAGAATAAAAGTTAAACGAAAGGGCGATACAGGGGAAGAAGAACATAAGGAGGATGAATAGACTTTACTTTTTAATGTATAGTTTCTAGCATCCAAACTTATTTAAGCGAGTTCAATTTATTAATATCGAATATCGACACGTAATCCGATATTATAAAATGCATAGACACAGTCAAACTAAAAGGGGTGATAATATTGAATAATGATGGAATAAACACTATATTTTCGAGCCTTAACGGCTCAAGGCGCATTTTACATCTATATACATCAACAGTGGATAAATACGCGATCCACAAAACCTTCTTCTCTAGAAATAATGGAAAAACAGTATACATAAGCAACGATGACCCAAAAATAGTGTTTATTCCATCATT